>JAZGDW010000129.1:0-2159 GCA_036478295.1 Candidatus Krumholzibacteriia bacterium | reverse complement strand
AAGACGGAGACCCTGCACTGGTGGCAGCTACCTTGGGGGACATTGCCCGCGCCAAAGGCATGTCTCGAATCGCCCGCGAAACCGGCCTCGGGCGCGAGAATCTTTATAAAGCATTGTCGCCAGATGGTAACCCAGAATTTTCCACTGTGCTCAAAGTCGTGCGGGCGCTCGGTCTTCGGCTGCACGCGAGAACTGTCGACGCGTAAGTGGAGTTCAGGGTCCCGTACACCGCGATGGCCACCGGCGCAGATCACAATAGCTGTCGCTCATCGAGCAGGGTGAGTCGGCGAATTTTCCATTCATCATCTCCGGTTCCATATACGGGGATGGGCAAGACGGGCTGAAAAATTAGACTCCCGCCGACCTCGGGATCACCGGTGTTCACGTCGCCGTCAAAGAACTGGGGCGCATTGAGGCTGAAGCTCAGGGCCCAGAGGTCGCCGAGCGGGTTGGCGAGCTTGGCGCCGATCTCGCCCAGGCCCCCCCCGGGGCTGCCCTGCGGAGTCGTCCCAGACTGTTTTTGCGGTTCGGCGGCTGCGATGGGCGTAGAGCGGAACTCTTTCAGTTGCATGTCGCGAAGACCATTTGATGGACCACTGTCGTGAATGCTGAACTTCGAGCCGTTTTGTTGAGCCTCCAGGGGCCAAGGGCTTGCCACGGCCAATGTCGCAACCGCCAACGCGACCATGAGCTGTCGAAGGTACCACAGATTACGAAGTTTGATGTAGTACATTTTCAATATTATCCCTTAACGTGTAACCTTAATACACCAAGCGTCTTGGAAACGCCCCTACAGAGCTGACGATGGTGTAACTCAGAGGGTCCACTTCCGGCCTCTAGCTCGATAACCGCATCGGCCCTGAACTTGTCCTTATCCGCCATCGCCGTTTTCTCGTCTCTTAAACAAGATGCGGCTGTTTTATCACCCCCCCCCTCTGCCTACTAGTAAAATTACTAGAGGGGCAAATCTTGAATTTATACCGAATGCGTGGCGGTTTGTGCCGCGTAGGCCCACCGATTCTTATCCCTGCTCCCTGATGTGCGCCCGGACCTTTTCTCCTCCTGTATCCATCCATAAATCGTTTTCTTCCGATACCTCGAGATGAATTTTCCGGCTTGACATAATGACCCGTGATTGAATACTCTCTCCGGCAAAATGAAGGGTGTCTGTCCAGATCCACTTGAAAGGTTCCCTATATGTCAAATTTTCCACGATCAGGCGGGGTCACTGTAACAGCATGAAACGCATTCTCAACTGGATTGTGAAAGGAGTTCTGCTCGCGGGGCTTCTCGTCTTCACCGTCCTGCTCGCCTGGGCCTTTGAGTCGCGAAGCATGCCGGCCCTGCGCGTCTGGCACACGGCATCGCTATCGGCCGAGTTCACGGCACGTGACGCAACGCCGGAGAGCACGCTGCAGGATTACCTCGAGCGAGAAGAGCGGATTTTCCTCGAGCTCAAGGAGAAAGTTTACGACCAGGTGGAGCCGACAGACGATCTCACCTTTAGCCGCTACCGTACCGGTGGGCCGCAGGATCCAGAGCACTGGCAGCGCAACTGGAACCGGACCTTCGAGCTCGTCCCGGAGACCATTCGGGGCGGTGCCCTGCTTCTGCACGGTCTCACCGACTCGCCGTACAGCTTGCGCCGAATCGGCGAGATTTTACAGGCCAAAGGGTTCTACGTTCTTGGACTCCGCTTGCCCGCCCACGGTACCGTGCCGGGAGCCCTGACGAAGGTGCGCTGGGAAGACTGGGTGGCGGCGAGCCGGATCGGCGCTCGCCACGTCCGTGAGCGGGTCGGTGGGGACCGGCCATTTGTGATCGCCGGGTACTCGAATGGCGGCGCGCTTGCGGTCAAGTATTCGCTCGACGCGCTGTCCGACCCGAGCCTGCCACGTCCGAATCGACTGCTGCTCTTCTCGCCGGAGATTGGCATCTCGCCGCTCGCCTTCATTGCGAACTGGCATGAGCTACTAAGCTTCCTGCAGTATTTTGCGAAGTTCAAGTGGCTGTCGATCGAGCCCGAGTACGATCCCTTCAAGTACAACTCGTTCCCGAAGAATGCCGCGCAACAGGCGTACTACCTCACGGAGACGCTGCAGCGCCAGGTGAATAAATTGCACGAGGGTGGTGGCTTGGCCGCCTTCCCGCCGGTCCTC
>JAZGDW010000128.1:0-2116 GCA_036478295.1 Candidatus Krumholzibacteriia bacterium | reverse complement strand
AGCGCCTTGAGCGCCGCATAGTCCTCCGGCGCGCCCGGGTGGCAGAGGTCGCCCGTGGCGAGGACCAGGTCCGGCCTGGGATCGAGGCTGTTCATGTGGTCGACGGCGCGTGCCAGGAAGCTTTCCGTGTCCCCCAGATGCTCAGGTCGCCTCGACCCGCCGCTCAGGTGGAAGTCGGAGATATGCGCGATCATCATCTCGTTCGGCGCCATTCCACCCTCGCTGCGAAGCGGATCGCCCAGCACCCCGCTCATGGCTGAGTTTCGTTGACATCATGCGCACCGGACGCCGTTTGTCCAGCCAGCCCGTTGCCCCCGTTTTATCACCGGAAGGCGACAGTCAGGCGCGAATTCCGCTGGCGCTCCAGGGTTCCGTCCTACTTCGCCCTGTCCAATGCCGGTGCAAAGACAACCAGGAACCGACAGGGCCCCTGAACACACCGCAACCCATGGAAGGAGTCGGCAGGAAAATGACAAAGATCGCCTGGGCCGAGGGTTTCGGTGGTCTTGTGCGTCACGACTTCGTATCGCCCTTCGATCACGAAGATCGATTCGGAACACCGAACCTGATGCAACTCGATTTCGGCCGACGGGTGCATTTCCACCAAAACCACGTTCTGATGGGGGGACCGCTCGATCGGCAGCAGCATTTTCTCGCGAACGCCGGCACGGCGCGTCGGTTGCCATGGTTTGCCCGCGCTCTTTGTTATGAACAGATCATGCTCGTCCATCGGCTCTGGTCCATTTCCATCGCGCAACCGTGCGCACGTCCAAGGGAAATCCGCGGCGAACCCCGTGCGACCACCCGCACGGACGGTCTGTTAATGGCACGAATAGTCACGGGCTCGCCGCCGTTTTGTCAACCTCCGGTCCCAACCCGGATTTTCTCCCATCGGGTGGTCCGGAGGCCGCGGAACAGAGCACAATCGGGGGTATCCATGGCGCGGGTTCGGACCGCTATTCCCACCCCGCCACCTGGTCGCCGGCGACCGAAGGGCAACGAACCGTGAGAATGATACAGTCCTCCGGCGCTTCCCAGGAATGGGCCACGCCGGCGTCCCAGATAACGTAGTCGCCACGTTTCTTCAAACGAACTTCGCGCACTTTGCCGTCGACCCGCAGCCAGATGATGAATTCGCCCTCGAGAAGCATGGAGAGTGTCGTGGAAACCTTATTGACGGCCCATCTTCCGGTTTTTCGCTCCCCCTTTGGGTGAATGCCCCACTTCATTTCGTAGTCTTGCTGGCGCCGGAGCCCGCCGTCTTCGGTGACAAACTGCCCGACGAACCAACCGCGCTTGCCATCGGCGATCGCGTTGCCTTGGGTGAAACGACACCGAGAGCCGGAACGGCCGGCGGCCGTTCGCTTTGTGCTTTTCACCTCACCCCCTATTTTGAATGGATATACAGGAAGGTCATATTGTCGGCTCGATCATTGAATTACCAACGAACGCACACGACCCCTAGCGCACCGACTCAGACGGATGGTTCAGGCTGGAGCCAAGCATCGCGCTGCTCTGCCGGGCCGTTGGGTGAATCACCTGTCTGCATCTGTGCACTAGCGCGCAGCGTACTGCCGTTCGATCCAGTCCCCATAGCTGCCGTCCATGACGGCGCGCCACCACGGTTCGTTGTCGAGATACCAGCGCAGGGTGCGTCGAATGCCGCTATCGAAAGACTCCCGCGGGCGATAGCCGAGCTCGGCGCTACTCTTGGCCGTGTCGACCGCGTAGCGTAGATCGTGGGCCGGACGGTCCTTCACGAAGGTGATCAGCGAGCTGCTCGTCTCGCCGCGGGCGGGCGGCGCATTCGGAAACCGTTGCGCCAGGCTCGGGTCTTCGGCAAAGGCCTCGTCCAGCAGCCGACACAAGAACTGAACGGTATCGATGTTCGCGCGATTGTTTGCGCCGCCAAAGGCGTACGTTTCGCCCACGCGGCCGCGTTCCAAGACCAGCTCGATGCCACGGCAGTGGTCCTCCACGTGCAGCCAGTCGCGCACGTTGCGGCCGTCGCCATAGAGCGGTAGCGCCTTTCCGTCAAGCAGGTTCACGATCATCAGTGGGATCAGCTTTTCGGGGAACTGGTAGGGCCCGTAGTTGTTGGTGCAACTGCTTGTCG
>JAZGDW010000127.1:0-3329 GCA_036478295.1 Candidatus Krumholzibacteriia bacterium | reverse complement strand
GCAACGCCTTCGCCGGTTCGCATAGCCGCGGGACCACGACTTCGCGAAGCATCCCGTCTAGGTGCTTGATGTTGCACAGAAAACCGGTTGGCTGGTCCACCGGGCCTTCGACAACCGCACGGATAATACGGAACGGCGCAAGGTCTTCATGGCCCGCCCTGCCGACCCGCAGGTTGACGTCGTGCGTCCCGCGCGGCTCGCGGACAGGGAAGCATCGCACTTCTCGCATCAGCCGCATGAGTGCATCTTATCACGTGAGCCGGGCAGCACGAACCGCAAACCGTGCATAATTGGAGTTGGAAGGTTTTGGCCCGCGCGGAGTACCGCGCCGCTGTCCCTTGAAAGACCGGAAGTCGGTCCTAATGGAAGACCTTACCCGGTTTGGGCGTCGAAGTGCCACAGGTACTTTGTAGTGCGGCCGCGGCACAGACCGCCACCGCGGCCGTCTCCGTTCGCAATGCCGTCGGACCCAGCGTGGTCGAAACCGCCCCGGCCTCAAGCGCCCGGCGGCGTTCCTCGTCCGTCCAACCGCCCTCCGGCCCAACCCAGACCAGTACGGAGCCGCCGACCGGCTGAGCGGCGAGAAATGTGCCGAAAGGGGTCAGCTTGGAGTCCGTGTGGGTCAAGCTTGAGGCATCAAACTCGTTGAGACGATCGACGGACTGCACGAATGTTTTGGGGGCAGCGATTTCGGGCACCCACGCCCTGCCGGATTGTTTCGCCGCCTCGATCGCCCTGCGCGACCACTTTTCAACTTGCACGCCGCGTTTACTTTGAGCCGCAGGCTTGTAGACACTGCGCCCGGCGATTATCGGCCAGATCGCGGCAACTCCCAGTTCGGTACACTTCTCAATGAGATACCCTTGCCGGTGTTGTCTTGGCATTGCAACCGCAAGTGTGATTTTGGAACCAAGCTCAAACGGGCGCAGCGCCGGCCGCATCACGTCGACACGCAGCAGGCGGTGCTCGATTCCTGCGATTCGTCCGACGGCTTCCAGGCCTCTTCCGTCAAACAACACGACCTTCTGCCCCGGCTTGACGCGCAGCGAGACCGTAGCATGGTGCGACTCCTCCGGGGAGAGAAGGAGCGAGCCCTCGGATAGTGTGGGGCAGAATAGGCGGCAACACCGCATGCCTGGCGATTATGTGCACGCAAACATCCGGCGACAACCTAATGCTGCTCCAGCGACGGACCGATAAGTCTTAATGCTGTCAGCTATGAGCAGTAGGGCGGGTTCGGACCCGCCATTTCATTTCCATGCTGATGTCGGGTCCGATGACCCGACCTACGGCTGACTGCTGAAATCTTCGCCATGGCGGACAAACATCCACCAGATCAACCTTCCTCGTCAGGGGATGGAGGCTCGGGGCTTATTTCCGAGCAGGAACTCGAGGCGGTACTCGCCCAGGCCTCCGCGCTAGCCACCGATCTCTCAGAGCAGCTCGGCATGGGCGGCGACGATCCAAGCTCTGACTCGCTGATGCGAGATTCCAATATCGCACCAGCAGCCGCGGAGACGGAAACCGGCGACTCCGATAGCATAGACAACCTTCCCCAAGACTTGGACGCTGAACTTGGCGAACTGGAACGTCTCATAGCAGCAACACGCAGCGATG
Source organism: Candidatus Krumholzibacteriia bacterium (assembly GCA_036478295.1). GTDB lineage: Bacteria > Krumholzibacteriota > Krumholzibacteriia > WVZY01 > WVZY01 > JAZGDW01. The sequence goes on along the minus strand of JAZGDW010000127.1, from coordinate 1,712 downwards.
TGACTGAGACCGGCGAGGGCTCCGACGAACCGACACCATCGGCCGAAGCGCCTGCCCAGGTGCCTGAAGAACCCGCGCTACCGCAGGCGCGAGCTTCCAATCTCGCACCTGCGGCTGCGGATCCCGGGCCGGGTGAATCCGTGCCTGATGCGCGCGATGACCCTCCCGTGGACCAGCGTTTTTCCGAAAGTGCGGGACCGGGTGCCGATTTGACCTTCCCTGCCGTATCCGTAAAGCCCGGTATAGTGGGTTCCGGAAAGATCGGCGTCGTAGGAACGCACACCGTCTCGCCGAAGGTCGACGCATCGGCCCCAATGGAAACACCGGACGAACCCGCGGAGGCGGACGATACGCCGCAGAGATTCGCCGGGATGGCCAATGTAATACGCGGGGCTGCAACACATCTGTCGCCCACGGTATTGGCCGGGTGCGAGCGCGCCGTGAATCTCTTGGAATTGATCGATCGACCGCTCGGCCGAATCGGCGATCCCGTCCGCCGGTTGATTGGATGGGTGGCGATCGCGACGATCGCGACTTCGCTTCTTGTTTTCCTTTATTCGCTGTTTTAGAATTCGCATCACGATGGCTACGTTGATACCGGTTTTTCTGATTCGTTGTTACCAGGCGATGCTCCGGCCGCTACTGATCGGCTCATGCCGGTTCTATCCAAGCTGCAGTGAGTACACGATTCAAGCCCTGCAAACCCACGGGCTCTTGCGTGGATCGCATCTGGCCGCCAAGAGGCTTTGTCGTTGCCACCCGTTTTCATCTGGAGGGATCGATCCGGTTCCCGAATCCACCCTGGCGCCGAGATCGACTTTTCAGAGTGTCAAGAGAAATGTGCGCGGTGCTCCGCGCATGCCCGAGCGTACGGCCCGGTCGGATTGACCTCACATCGCGTGCCGCACCGTTCGATAATAATCGTGCAGGCAGACGAGTTGCAGGACAAGCGTGATACCTGATCTCGGTCTGCGCGGAATACGGCGTTCCTTACAGACCGCGGCGTACTGTCAGCGGTGAGACCCTTACGGCTGACCTTACAGACCGCGGCGTACTGTCAGCGGTGAGACCCTTACGGCTCTGAACATGCCCGATCCTGCAAGCAAACTCACCGGCGTGACGGTCGCAGGTGACTCGCAATTTACGCCGGCGGATGGCGAGCCGCAGGCTTCAGCCTGCGCGGATCCGCGAGGGCTGAAGCCCTCGGCTCGCCCGGAATGGTCTTCGCCTGCCCGGGAGCCCCGTGAGGACCTCCTGACCGGGCCGCGGACGGCATTGCCGGATCAATCTGTATACCTTAATGCCGCCCGAGCCTCGTTGCCGCGTTGGCGGCGTATTGTGGGGCTTGCACCCTGGCTGAGCGATGAAAAAGGGAAGGCCTCCAACTCCCGCGGTTATGTCGCGCCGCTCTATGAACAGCAGGCGGCGACGTTGGCGATCGCACTCCTGTGCGAACTCGATCGGGGGCGACCTGATCGTTCCTATTTTCGCGAACACGTGCGCGCGTCGCTGACTCGCTGGCAACTGTCATTGCGGGGTGACGGCTGGCCGGTGCGCCGCTGGTGCGAGAATCCGTTCTCGCACCGCAGCCCGCTCCACGGGGCGATTCTCTGGTATGTTGTCCAACTCCTAAGCGAGACTACCGGTTTCCAGACACGCCTCCGGTTGAGTGACATTGCACGGCACCTGGAATGGCTTGCGCGGCGTCCCCC
>JAZGDW010000126.1:0-14223 GCA_036478295.1 Candidatus Krumholzibacteriia bacterium | reverse complement strand
TCCGCAACCGTCAGCGATGCAACGCCACCCGCAGCAAGCCGCCCCCAAAAGATGTTGTGCACCTGCGGGCAAAGGTCATAGTATTTGCGGGCGGATGGCGTGAGCATGCCCGCCAATTTGGCGAACTGCCCCTTCGTCGTCGGCCGCGTCCGCCCGCCGCGACGCCGACTCCCGTAATCGGCGCGGCGATCCTTGTCGCATAGAATTTCTTAACCTGGAAAAAGGGTGGTTCATTTATGGCACGAAGCCCGCAGACTGGCGTAATCAAAAAGGTGCTGCCCAACGGCCTGACGGTTCTCTTCAAAGAAGACAGCTCCAATCCGGTCGTTGCCATCAACATATGGTTCAGGGTCGGATCGGTGAACGAAACCGAAGAAGAAAACGGGCTCGCGCATTTTCAGGAACACATGGTTTTCAAGGGGACGGAGAAACACGGCGTCGGCGACATCGCCAATTTGATCAAATCGGCGGGTGGCAACCTCAACGCGGCGACCAGTTATTCCTACACGATGTACTACGTTGTCATGCCGTCCCGCGCGTTTTCACTGGGGCTGGACGTGCAGGGGGACGCCATGATGAATTCGACCTTCGAGCCGGAAGAATTCCAAAAAGAGCGCCTGGTGGTCATTGATGAAGCCCGTATGTACGATGACACTCCTGACGCCTACACGTTCTATCGCACCATGGAGCTTGGGTACAAGGTGCACAATTACCGGCGCCCCATCGCGGGTTATGAGAAGGTTGTACGAGAATTCACGCGTGAGCAGTTGGTCGAGTTCTACAAACGCTACTACAGGCCGGGCAACGCCGTCCTTGCCATCGTGGGCGATGTCGATCCGAAAGTCACCATGGCGGAGATCGAGAAGACGTACGGGTCATGGGCGAACGGCAGCGTGGCCGTGAACGATTCTCCCGTAGAGCCGCCGCAAACGGATTTTCGCTTGAACGCACTGCGAGGGTCGATCGACCACGCGTACTTCTCGCTGGGGTTTCACGTGCCCAGCATTCTCGATGCGGACTACCCGGCGCTCGAGATGATGGCCACGTTGATTGGGTCGGGCAGGAGCTCACGGCTCTACCGCAACGTGATAGAGAAGAAGCACCTCGCGACCACGGTGAGCGCTGAGCTGCTGGCGGAGAAGTGGCCCGGGTATTTCATGCTCTTTGCATCGACGCCACCCGAGAAATGGGCCGCCGCCCGCGACGCGATATGCGAGGAGCTGGCGAGGTTCCAGAACGAGTCGGTGCTCGAGGAGGAACTGGTCAAGGCGAGACGCCAGATCGAGAAGGGGATGTACAGCGAGCTGGAAACGGTGGAAGGGCAGGCGTCCAATTTCGGGTACTACGAGGTTCTGGGAGACTACCGATTGGCCGAGAGGCACCGCGACGCGATCCGAAGGGTGACGCCGGAGGAAGTGCTATACGTGGCGCGCAAGTATTTCAGGATCGACAATTGCTCGATGGTATCGTATCTGCCCGAAGCGGCTGCTATCGAACAGCCAAAACCTGACGACGTGGCGGCAGCGATCTCCGAATGGGTTAAATCTTTTCCCAACGATAGCCCCTCGCCCAAACGCTTGGGTCCGGACGCCCCGCAACCGACCGGCACCCGTAAGGCCGCGCCACCCGCGACCGCGGTGGTTCCGAAGGTGGAAGTCTCCGAGCTCGCAAACGGTCTCAAAGTCCTGGTCAAACGCCGGACCACGGTGCCCATGGTTGCGATGTTGACCGTTATTCAAGGCGGCAACCGCCTGGAGCCACGAGGCAAATCGGGACTCTCCACGCTGGGGGCCCGCACGCTCCTGAAGGGAACGGATTCCTTCGACGCGGAACAAATCGCCAACACCATCGAAGGTCTCGGCGGGAGCATCGAGAGCTTCGCGAGCTTCGATGTGACCGGGACGTACATTAATATCCTGGCGGAGCATCTCGACGATGCGCTTCCCGTGTACAAGGACATCGTCCGCTCGCCGAAGTTCGCAAGCGATACCATAGAGAAGGAAAAAATCAAGCTCAGGGAAGAACTCGCCAAGCGTCGTGACCATCCCGTCTCCTTCAGTATCGATTGCCTTTTCACCAACGTTTTCGGCGACCACCCCTATGCACGACCTTACGTGAACGATGAATCGCAGCTTGTCGCTTTGACGGAAAACGACTGCGCCGAGTGGCATCGCAGCATTCTCGTCCCCGGCAATATGACCATGGTTTTCGTCGGAGATATCACGATGGACAAGGCCATGAAGGCGGCCAATAGCATCTACGGTGACCTTGAGACCGGATCGGCACCGGAGCCCCCGTCCGCAGTTCCGCAAACCGTGGTGGGGCCGGGGCTGCACAAGCTCTCAAGGCCTGGTCTCAAGCAGGCGGTGGGGCTCGCCGGCTTCATGGCTCCCCCCATGTTGACGGAAGAGGCGATCGCGCTCGGTGTGCTCAATGGCATCATGACCGGGCTCGGTGGGCGGTTGTTCGTGGAATTGCGCGACAAGAGGTCACTCGGGTACATGGCAGGATCGGCATTCGCGCCCTTCAAGGAACGGTCCATCTTTTACGGTTACTCGAACCCAGGGGCAGAAGGCGTCGACGAGGCCCTCGAGGTCATCCTGACAGAATTGACCCGGGTAACGAAAAAGCCGGTGACCGACGAAGAGTTCCAGCGCTCGAAAGCGTGGCTTGTTGGATCACAATCGATGAAACTGCAGCGGAATTTATCGCAGGCCACCGAGTATGGGATGTACGAGGCAATGGGTTTCGGATACGGCGTGGTGGACAAGGCAGCGGACCTCATCCAGGCGGTAACGAAGGAACGCATCCAGAGCGCCGCAGCGGCCGTGTTTGACCGGGACAAGGCCGTGTTGGTCAGGCTTGTCCCCGCTTCCTGACGGAGCGTTGGGCGGCGCGCTGTGGACTGATTCCGTCCCCGTGCTCCACTTCGCTCGGCTACCCCACGGGCCCGACGCGGGTGGCAGCGAGGGCGCCCGGCCGCGCGCAGCCTGCGAGCACGGACGGGCTGTTCGCTGACAGGACCCGCATCGGGCCGCGGCGTGATCCTCGCTCGTTCCCACAACGGGTCCGTCAACAACCCACAGCGCGCCGCCCAGGATGTTCCAGAAATTCACGGGCGTGGGTCAAGCCGTGCTGGCAGCCGTGGACGTTCTTTCCTCGCCACCAATTCCAAAGTCCTTCAGCAGATCGCTGCGGAGGGTGTTCGTGTCGATCTTGCGTTTCAACTTGCCGGCCGCCGCGTAGGATATCGCGTGGGTCTCCTCGGATACGACAATGACGATGGCGTCCGTTTCTTCGGTCAAACCGATGGCGGCCCGGTGGCGTGTGCCCAGTGCCGCGGACAGGCGCTGGTCCTGGGTGAGCGGGAGAATACACCCCGCGGCGGTCACGCGGTCGGACTGGATGATGACCGCACCGTCGTGCAGCGGGCTGGTCGGCGTAAAAATGGTCTCAAGAAGTTCGGCAGTGACTTTCGCGTCGACCTTGGTCCCGGTCTCGATATAGTTCTTCAGCCCCATATCTTTTTCGAGCACGATGATGGCGCCAATGCCCTTCTCGGACAACCGGGCGGTGCTCTTTATGATCTCTGGAATGACCCCTGTTTCCTCGACCGTGAAGAACCGGCTCAAGAAGCGGTTTTGCCCCAACGACGCCAGCGCGCGGCGAAGTTCCGGTTGAAAAATAATGACGAAGGCGATAACCCAGACGGTCTTCAAACTCGAGATGATCCAGTTCAGGGCCATCAGGTTCATCCATTGTGCCACAACCGACAATACGAAGAGCACGATCAATCCGAAGAACATGTGAACGGCGCGGGTGCCTCTCATCAGAGTGAAGAGTTTGTAAAGCAGGAAAGTGACGATAAGGACGTCGAGAACGTCGAGGATAAGATCGGAGGATATAGAACCCATAGATTCAGCCGGATAGAGTCGGAATTACCAATCGGCCTGGTACTCGTCGGGACAGTCCATTGCATCAAGGACCCGGAACAGCCCCACAGTCTCTTTTACGTCGTGGACGCGAACCATGTCAACACCCATCTGGTAGCACCGCGCCGCTACGGCGAGGCTGCCGCCAAGCCGATCCTTCGCCGGTGCGTCGAGCAGCTCACCGAGAAATCTCTTGCGCGACGCCCCGATAAGAATCGGACAACCCAGGTCATACGCCCTCGCCGCCGCGCCCAGCAAAACCAGGTTGTCCCGGAAGCGCTTTCCGAATCCAATCCCGGGGTCAACAATGATACGCTCGCGCGCGATGCCGCGGTCGTTTAGAAACATGATTTTCTCGGCAAGATACGCGCTGACTTCTCCAACAACGTCGTCGTAGGACGGTGCGCTCTGCATCGATCCGGGCTCACCCTTCATGTGCATGATAACCACGGGAACGTCATACTCCCGGATGAGGTCCGGCATCTCGGGATGGCCGCAGGCGGTGACGTCGTTGACCATACGGCATCCGGCGTCCAGCGCCGCGCTGGCTACCGCCGGGCGGTGCGTATCGATCGACAGCGGTACCGAGAGCCTGCCGGCAAGCTCTTCGATCACCGGCAGCACACGGTCCAACTCCACGCGCACCGGGATGCGCTCGGCCCCGGGGCGTGACGACTCTCCACCGATATCGATGATATCGGCGCCTTGCCGCTGCATCTCCATCGCTCGCCGGCCGGCCTCTTCCGGATCGAAAAACGAGCCGCCGTCCGAGAACGAGTCTGGCGTGACGTTGAGAATCCCCATCACCAGCGGCGTACGCCTGGGAGCAAGCGTAATATCACCGCATTGGATAGCCCTTTTTTCTCGAAATCCAACCGTGTCCGGCATTGTCGTGATGGGATTGCCTTATGGGGTATCGGGTCCAGGAAGCGGCTGCTTGTCGGGGAACTCGGCCCGGCCCTTGGATTCGTCGGGCCTTTCGACGGGCACTTCTTTCTCTTTTTTCTTAGTGACGGGTTGCCGTCGCCGCACTGGCGGAAGCGCTTCGCCCTTCAGAATCAGCTCGATCTCCTCGCGATCGAGTATCTCTCTCTCGAGGAGAGCTTTCGCCATCACATGCAAGATGTCGATCTTCTCCTCAAGGATCTTCCGAGCCCTTTGATAAGCGCCCGTGACAATGGCTTGCACCTCTTCATCGATCGTCCGCGCGGTCTCCTCACTATAGTCATGGTGCTGCTGTATCTCGCGTCCCAGAAAGATCTGCTCCTCGCGCTCTCCGAACGAGATGGGGCCGAGCTTCTCGCTCATTCCCCACTGCGTGACCATCTTGCGTACCAGCTTGGAGACTGTTTCGATATCGGACTGGGCGCCGCTCCCCATACGATCGAGGACCAGTTGTTCGGCGACACGTCCGCCCAACGCCTGAGTGACCGTGTCGAGGCACCAGTCTTTCGATACTTCCGTACGGTCGTCTTCCGGCAGAAAATAGGTAACACCGCCGGCACGGCCGCGCGGAATGATGGTCACCTTGTAAACAGGGTCGGAGTACTTGAGGGTCGAGCCGACCACCGCATGTCCCGCCTCATGATACGCGGTGAGGTGCCGCGCCTCTTCCTTGACCAGCTTGCTTTTCTTTTCGGGTCCGAGAAGGAGCTTGTCCTTGGACTCCTCGATTTCATCCATGCCCACCCTGTCCTTGTCGTAGCGCGCGGCGAGAAGGGCTGCTTCATTTATCATATTGGACAGGTCGGCGCCGCTCATTCCGGGTGTGCCTCGCGCGATCACGGAGAGGTCTACCCCGTCATCGAGGGGAATATTGCGCGCGTGCACCTTGAGGATGCCCTCCCGACCACGGACGTCGGGCATGTCGACCACGATTCGGCGGTCGAAACGACCGGGCCGCAGGAGTGCTGGATCGAGCACGTCCGGCCGGTTGGTGGCGGCGAGAAGAATCACGCCCTCGTTACTCTCGAATCCATCCATCTCTACCAGCAGCTGGTTCAGCGTTTGCTCACGTTCATCGTGGCCGCCTCCGAGGCCGGCACCGCGATGACGGCCGACGGCGTCGATTTCGTCGATAAAGAGAATACAAGGAGCGTGCTTCTTGCCCTGCTCGAAAAGATCACGCACGCGGGAAGCGCCCACACCCACGAACATCTCCACAAAGTCCGACCCGCTCATCGAGAAGAACGGTACGCTGGCCTCGCCGGCGACCGCCTTGGCCAGCAGGGTCTTGCCGGTCCCCGGCGCGCCCATGAGGATCGCACCCTTGGGAATACGGCCCCCGAGCTTTTGAAACCTCTTTGGGTCACGCAGAAACTCGATGATCTCCTGCAGCTCCTCCTTCGCCTCATCCGCTCCAGCGACGTCATCGAAGGTCACCCTGGGCCGGTCTCCGCCAAACATGCGCGCACGGCTCTTGCCAAAGCTAAAGGCCTTGTTTCCACCAGCTTGCATCTGGCGCATGATGAGAAACCACAGACCGACGATGAGAAGCAGGGGCAGCCCCGAGGTGAGGAGCTTGACCCAGAGGCTTCCGCCGGGCATTTCTCCCTCGACGATCGCGTTGGGGCTCTCGGCCAGGATCATCTCGGGAAGGTTTTCGTTCACGACCGGTAGAACCAGCGTAAACTTCTCGACCCGGATCTCGCGCTGCTTCGCTTGATTGTCATCTCCGGGCGGGGTGGGGATCAGGGTTGGCGAAAGGAACGTGCCACGGACCTCGAGGCCCTTCACCACGACTTTTCTGATGTTGCCGTCATCGATCTGTTTGACGAATTCGGAATACGAGATACGGTATTGCGGCGTTTTGCCCATCTCGAACATCTGAAACGCGATGAGCAGGACCAGCACCAGGATGACCCAAAACACCATGGCGCGGATGGGCCTGCCCGGCTTGCCGAGACCGGATTTCGAAGGCATTCCGGGTTTCTTGCGGGGACTTTCGTTGTTATCTGGCATGGGGTTACGTTACCTCGTTGAATCCGTTCTCACTATATAAGGATACTACAATTGGCCCGGGCCCACAAGCTTCGCGATGTACGGCAGGTTGCGGAAACGCTCCTCATAATCCAGGCCATACCCCACGACGAAGACGTTGGGGATATCCTTGCCCACGTATTTGACCTGTACCCCCGCGCTTGTCCGTGCAGACTCCTTGCGTAGCAGGGAACATACCTCAATGGTCTTCGGAGCGCGGATTTTCAACATATTCAAAATATAGGTGAGCGTCCGACCACTGTCTAATACATCCTCGACGATGAGGACGTGTCGCCCGGCGATGTTGGTCCGGAGGTCCTCGACGATGCGGACGGCCCCACTCGATCGAGTGCCCTCGTCATAGCTCGAAACACTCAGAAAATCAATCTGGTGCGGTATTTCGAGTTGCCGGATCAGGTCCGCGAGGAACACCACCCCGCCCTTGAGCAGGTTGATGAGGACCGGGTCGCGCCCGCTGTAGTCGGCTGAAATCTGCCTGCCCAGGCCGGCGACGAGATCGGCAATCGCGTCCGCCGACAGGATGACCTCACCGGGCTCGAACGATTTGTTTATAGTACTCATTGAGCGCCCGGATTATTCATGATCGATCGAGATTCTGACTATTTTATCGGTGGTCTCTGCCACCCGCGATTTTTCACTCGTTGTGACTCCGACCAGCCACAGGATCCCGGTGGCGTCAGTGACGATGAGCGAACGGGTACGATCGCGGCTGGGGATTTTCTTGTCGATAAAGATGTCGCTCAGCTTCTTGGTGCCCTGCATGCCAAACGGCTGCATGCGGTCACCCTCGACTGGACTCCTCAGCACCAGGGGCAGCCTTAGCTTGTCCATGGCAAAGCACGCCGTGCCTGCGGTCGCCATCAACGACGAATCAGCGAGCTCGTTACGGTGGAGGATCTCCGTTTTGACGTGGAGCCCCGCCGCCTGTGTGTCGCCCGGAAACGTCAGCGTCGCACGGTAATCCCAGGCGGGCGTCGTTTTCGCGCTGGCCGTGGAACGTGTGATCACCAGGTTTTCGTACTCTCTCTTGACCACCAGTCCCGGCAGGCTGAGCATCCGGCCGGAGGCGCGTGAGTCCTTTACCAACTGGGCGAGGCCTTCGTAGTGGACCCTCGAAAAATCGGCGTCGCATCCTATCGACTCCGCCAGGAGGTCTCCGAAGAGCACAAACAGCGAGGTTTCGTCGAGCGCCGCAATCTTGGAAACGTTCAGGATCCACTCCCCGTCCGGGGCCCGCCGCAGGTTACGCTCGATCAGGGGCTGCGTCTGCAGTCGAATATGGGAGATGACGTCCTGGGCGTTTTGGGACAGGCGCAGCAGGTTTTCCTCGACACCGGCGTGGTAGGATTTCTCGAGCAGCGGCAGCAGTTCCCGGCGGATGCGGTTGCGCACGAAACGGGTGTCCTCGTTGGATGGGTCCACGGCCGAACGGATGTTCAGGGCCTCGCAGTAGGCGTGCGTATCCTCTCTCCCCAGGCAAAGCAGCGGACGAACGATTTTGCCGCGTCGCGTGGGGATTCCGGTCAGTCCGCGGATACCGGTGCCGCGGAGGATTCGCATGATGACGGTCTCCACTTGATCGTTGCGCGTATGGCCGGTGGCGATGCGCTCGGCGCCGATCTTCTCCGCCACGTCTGCGAGAAAGCGGTAGCGGGCCTTTCGGGCGGCCTCTTCCAGGGAGTCACCGCTCGCCTCTGCCAGTGCCGGTACGTCTCCCCTGCCCTTGTGGAAGGCCAAGCCGGCACTCCGCGCGTATTCCTCGACCAGGGCACGGTCGTCGTCACTGGACGGCCGAATCTGGTGGTCGAAGTGGCCGACGGTCACGCGAAACCCGAGATCTTTGCCGAGTTCATGCAGGATCGACAGCAGGGCCATCGAATCCGGACCGCCGGATACGGCGGCGAGCACGAGCGACCCCTCTGGGATCAGCTCTTCGGACAGACAGAACCACTTGACGGACTCTTTCAGGCGACCGGCGTCGTCGGGTGACAACGGATTCTCCTTGTTTAATGACGCGGGCGGGCGGGAGAGGCGCCGGGTATCGGCGGACCGGATTGATGGTGGCGGTGCAGGGACTCGAACCCCGGACACGCGGATTATGATTCCGCTGCTCTAACCAACTGAGCTACACCGCCCGTGTCTTTCAAAGTCCCCATAATCTATTAGAATCGTTGGGACTTGTCAATAGGGCCCCGGGGCGGTCAACCGGCCGGTAGCCGCGTCCCGCGCCGGTGTGAGTGCCGGCAGATTCGACAAAATTCTGGAGAACCGGTGGCAAAATTGTTGTAAAATAACGACTGAGCGTATCCGCAACCCGCTACCGTTGGCGCGGTCCTCCGCTGGCCGCCCCGACCGGCGGCCCGCACCGATGATTCCCTCGGGATACATACAGTATGGTTCCTCCGGTGGATCTTGGGAAGGCAGGAATGAAAGTATATAGAGACGCGGACGTCGCCCGGAACGTCATGCAAGGTGTGCCGGCGGCGATCATCGGCTACGGCAACCAGGGGCACGCCCATGCCTTGAACCTGGCAGACAGCGGGGTGGAGGTCGTGGTGGGAGCCCGGCGCGGCGGTGGAGGATGGCAGCGGGCCGAAGCAGACGGCTTCAAACCGCTCGAGGTCTCTGAAGCAGTGGCGGCGGCGGACTACGTGGTGGTGCTGTTGCCAGACGAAGTGCAGGCCGGAGCCTTCGAGGGCGAAATCCTGCCCCATCTCAGGCGGGGGGCGACGCTGGTCTTTGCCCACGGCTTCACCATCACCTTTGGCGAGATCGACCCGCCACAGGGGCACGACGTGATCCTGGTCGCGCCGAAGGGGCAAGGACATTTCCTGCGCAAACTCTACACGCAGGACCAGGGGCTGATGTGCCTGGTGGCGGTGGAGCGGGACGCCTCGGGGCACGCGCGTGACAAGATGCTTTCCTACGCACAGATGCTCGGGTGCCTGCGGGCGGGCGCCATCGAGACCACGTTTCGCGAGGAGGCGGTCACCGATCTTTTTGGAGAACAGGTGGTGCTGTGTGGGGGCGTACCGGCGCTCGTCAAGGCGGCGTTCGAAACCCTGGTGGAGAACGGGTACGATCCACAGGTCGCGTATATCGAATGCCTCCACGAGCTGCAGATTATCACCGACCTGATGTCCCGGGGAGGTGTGCAGTTCATGCGTGAGAAGATCAGTCGCACGGCTGCGTGGGGAAGCTACGTTGCAGAACAGGCCATTGTCACCGGAGAAGTGAAGTCGAAAATGAGATCGATTTTGAAATCCATCGAGTCGGGCGATTTCGCCCGCGGGTGGCGGAAAGAAACCGACGACGGCCAGGAGCGTCTCGGTCGCTATATCGCCGCCGAAGCCAAACATCCGATCGAAAGCGCCGGTATCCCTGTTCGGGCGCTCATGTCGTATCTGAAGGAGGATGATTCATGAGTGGACTGACCCGAATGGTGGTGGTCGCCTGCGCAGTCGCCGTTGTCGCGGGCTGCACGAGATCCGACGAGCCGAGCAACGAGGTGACAACGGCGACCAACGAGGTGACCGATCACACGACCCATGACCACGCGTCGACCCGCCGGGACACGACAGGTGGGTCGCGCAAGGTGAGTGAGATGGACCGCAGTCAATACGTCCCGAGACCAAGTCCCTCCGGGGGGCTCACGCCCGCTATTCGTGACACGCTGCGGCGGTTGAAGAAACGGCACCAGATCCACCGCGACGAGTACTGGGTCAAGGAAGGCGGTGTTCTCGCCAACGACCACTTCGAGGTCTGGTATCCCGCGGGGCGCACGACCGTTACCCACGCCATGCGAGTGTTCAACGTATTGATGCCGGCGCGGCACGAGTTAAAGACCTATTTCGGAACGGTCCCTGAGGAAAGACCGGTCATAAGTTTCCCGCCCGATCTCAAGGTTTACAAACAAACGACGGGACGCGAGTGGTGGTACTATTCGGAGATTTCCGGCGACAGCATTACTTTTCAACCGATATTCGTGATGGTAAAGCGCGGTATCGACGGGGTCGCCATGCCGCACGAGTATTTCCAGTGGGCGATCCAGAAAATGTCGCGCTACGGGGCGCCGCGCTGGTTGGAGGAAGGCTTTGCCTCTTATCTTTCGGCCGAAGGGGGCATTCTCGAGGAACAGATGCTCGAGTTTCCCGGGGTGAGCGCGGAAATGAAACCCGACCGGATCGAACTGATTCTCGGCGGTGAGGAATCTCGCGAGGAATCCCGCATTGCGTACTACCGTTCCTACCGTATGGTCAAGCAACTCGTCGAAACGTACGGTGATGATAAGTTGAAAGAGGCGATCACCCTCCTCGGAGAGGGCCGTACGCTGGACGAAGCTTTTCGCGGCGCATTCGGCGGCGGTTACGACGACGTTTTGAGGGTGGCCTCAGATTATTCGATCGTTCTCGAGAAGCCATGACGGAATCCGGAATAAGAGTACGGTTCGCACCCAGCCCCACGGGTCACCTTCATATCGGTGGCGCACGCACAGCGCTCTTCAACTGGCTCTACGCCCGCAAGACGGGCGGTGTGTTCGTGCTGCGAATCGAAGATACCGACGCGGTGCGGTCCACCGAATCGTCATACCGGGCGATCCTGGACGCGATGCAATGGCTGGGCCTCGATTGGGATGAGGGACCCATCAAGGACGGTCCCTGCGGCCCCTACCTGCAGTCCGCACGCCAGGTGTTGTACCACACAGAGGCGCAGAAGCTGCTGGCGGAAGGGCACGCCTACAGGTGCTTCTGCACCGCCGCAGAACTGGAGGAGATGCGCGCCGAGGCGGCGGAGAACGGCAGGCCTCCACGCTACGACGGCCGCTGCCACAACCTTCCCGCCGATGAAGTCGACTCGCGGGTTCTGAAAAAAGTCTCGCACGTGGTCCGTTTTCGCATGCCCGTAGGAGAAACACGAATCTACGACATCATCCGCGGACCGATCACCTTTAGCAACGAAGAGCTGGATGATTTCGTCCTCATCAAATCAGACGGCAGGCCGACGTACAACTTCGCCGTCGCTGTCGATGATGCGAAGATGAAGATCTCGCACATTATCCGTGGAGATGACCACCTATCGAACACTCCCAAGCAGGTTCTCGTCTACAAAGCGCTTGGCTACAAAATTCCGAAGTTCGCGCATTTGCCCATGATCCTGGGTAGCGACCGCACGCGCCTCTCCAAGCGTCACGGCGCCGCGTCAGTACAGGAATTCCGTCGCATGGGTTACCTGCCCGACGCGCTGGTCAACTACCTGGCGCTGCTGGGCTGGTCGCTCGACGGCAAGACCGAGTTCTTTACGAGGGAAAACCTGGTAAAGAGCTTTTCGCTGAAGCGGGTCGTCAAGAACCCCGCCGCGTTTGATCCCGACAAGCTGAATTTTATCGATGGGGAGCATTTCAAGAAATTGGAATCGATGGAACGCGTGGCTCTCGTCTTCGACAAGCTGGCAGAAGACGGCATCTTTCCGGCGGACTTCCAGGTCAAGGAATGGTTGTCCGCCGACGCACACAACGGCGGCCAGGCCGCGCGAAAATCCGTCGAGCTGAGGAGTCCCGGCTACCGGGACGAGTTGCCCCGCCTGGCGATCATCCTCAAAGTCATGGGTAATCGTCTCAAGAACCTGAAAGACGCGTCCCGCATACTTGCCTATTTCTACAAAGACGATTACCCAATCGACGCCCATGCGTACGACGAACATCTTGGTGATCCGGATACCGCGGCGCGTCTCACCCGACTGGCGGAGACTTTGGCGGCACTCGACCCGTTCGACCGCGGTGAAATCGAAACCCAGGTACGCCAACTGGCCGCGGACCTCGACATACCCGCGGCCCAGCTCATTCATCCGTGCCGTGTGGCGCTCACCGGGAGGAGCGTGTCTCCCGACGTCTTTTCAGTGATTCACCTGCTGGGCGAGGAAAAGTGCGTGGAGCGATTGATGGCGGCGGCCCGGAACAAGCGTGCCCCGACGGCGAGCAAACCTACGGCGACCCGGAACAAACAGAACCCCGGCACGAAGCGACCGTGATTTTCCCGTGATCATTACTTGCCACCGTTCGTGTGCGGGCTGACTCGAACCCACGCGTCGGGTGTGTTGCACGTTCCACAGCCACTTTGAGGTTGATTTGCCCCAGGTGACCTGATAGATTTCCGAATCACTGGCGAGTCGTCTAGTGGCAGGACAGCTGACTCTGGATCAGCCGACGGAGGTTCGAGTCCTCCCTCGCCAACCACTTTTTCTGGCCCCTTCGTCTAGTGGTTAGGACATATGGTTCTCAGCCATAAAACAGGGGTTCGATCCCCCTAGGGGCTACCATTTCGAGAGACCCGTGCAAGAGCACGGGTCTTTTTGTGTCTACTTTTTGTGTCTACTCCAATGAGTGACCCGCGACTGATCGCGGGTCCTTTCCTTTGCGCAGACCCGATCAGCCCGCCGTAACGCGTTGAAAGCTGACATTTATCAATACCCCCCGGTCGGCCGTTCTGAACTGGATGCCAAACGGTTGCTTATGGTATAGTTTTCGTTCTACCGCTACCAACACGGAGGTGTCCCATGCTCTGGAAAACGTGGAAGGCTTTCCTTTTCGCGAATCTCATTTTCTTTCTGTCCGGTCTAAGCGGCACTACTCCGAGTAGCGCAACGCAACCGCCGCAAGACTGGTCCTGGCAGAATCCCCTGCCCCAGGGGAATTCCCTGCAGGCGGTGCATTTCGTGAACGCCACGACGGGGACGGCCGTAGGAGATCTGGGCACGATCCTTCGCACCACCGATGGGGGGATCAGTTGGGTGATTCAAACGAGCGGGACGACAAACAATCTCTTTGGCGTCTCCTTTACCGATGACACGACAGGGACGGCTGTGGGAGACCTGGGTACGATCCTTCGCACCACCGATGGGGGGAGCAGTTGGGTGAGTCAAACGAGCAGGACGATACGCTCGCTCCGGGGCGTCTCCTTTACCGATGACACGACGGGGACGGCCGTGGGAGATCTGGGCACTATCGTTCGCACCACCGATGGGGGGACCAATTGGGTGAATCAAACGAGCACGACGATGAGCGCGCTCCGGGGCGTCTCCTTTACCGATGACACGACGGGGACGGCCGTAGGAGACTTCGGTATGATCCTTCGCACCACCGATGGGGGGACCAGTTGGGTGAGTCAGCCGAGCGGGACGATAAGCGCGCTCCGGGGCGTCTCCTTTACCGATGACACGACGGGGACGGCCGTGGGAGACCTGGGTACGATCCTTCGCACCACCGATGGGGGGACCAGTTGGGTGAGTCAGCCGA
>JAZGDW010000125.1:0-34268 GCA_036478295.1 Candidatus Krumholzibacteriia bacterium | reverse complement strand
CAATCCGTGCTCTACATGCAGACGTCACTGGACGGAGAAGCCTCGGTCGTGCTCGACCCGAACAAGCTCAGCGAGGACGGCACCGCCGCCCTGAGGGCGAGAACCTACAGCCGCGACGGCAAGTTTCTGGCGTACGGGGTGACCCAGAGCGGCAGCGACTGGCAGGAGATCAAGATTCGCAACGTGGATACGGGAGAGGATCATTCCGAGAGCCTCAAGTGGTGCAAGTTCACGGGCATCGCGTGGAAGAAAGACAATTCGGGTTTCTTCTACAACCGCTTGCCCGAGCCGGGTTCAGTGTCCGAGGAAAACCAGAACAATTACGTCCGCGTCTACTGGCATACGCTCGGCACGCCGCAGTCCGAAGACAGGCTCGTCTACGAGGACAAGCAAGACAAAGAGCTGGGTTTCTACCCGTATGCGACCGACGACGGCAGGTACCTCGTGCTCTACGTGTATCACGGTACCGATCCGAGGAACGGTATCTACCTTCGCGAAATGGACAGTGACGGCGAGTTTATGAAATTGCTTCAGGTCGACGAGGCAAAGTTCGACGCTATCGACAACATCGGCACGACCTTCTATTTCGAAACGGATCTCGACGCGCCTCGCGGACGGGTGATTGCCATCGATATCAAGAAACCAGATCGCAAGCACTGGCGGGAGGTCGTTGGCGAGACAGAGGATGTCATCGACTTTGCCAGCATGATCAACGATGAATTCGTTATCGCCTACATGCACGACGCCCACCACAAGCTCAATATCTATCGCAAGGACGGACGTTTCCATCGCGAGATAGAGATGCCCACCATAGGGTCCGTCGGAGGACTCTCGGGTGAACGCAAGGACAAGGAGATGTTCTTCTCGTTCACGTCGTTTCTCTATCCGACAACGTCGTTTCGTTACGATTTCAAAAAGAACAAAGTCTCGGTTTTCCGTCAGCCGGAGATCAACTTCGATGCGACCCCGTTCGAGACCAAGCAGGTGTTCTTTCACTCCAAAGACGGTACCCGGGTGCCGATGTTCCTGACGTACAAGAAGGGGCTGAAGCTCAACGGCAACAACCCGACGCTTCTCTACGGCTACGGTGGTTTCAACATCAGCCTTACGCCGAGGTTCTCCATTACGCGGCTGGTATGGATGGAAAACGGCGGCGTGTACGCCCTGGCCAATCTGCGGGGCGGCGACGAGTACGGCGAGGAATGGCACCAGGCGGGGATGCTCGAGAAAAAGCAGAACGTCTTCGACGATTTCATCGCCGCCGCCGAGTGGCTGGTGGCCAACAAGTATACGAGCACGGAGCGCCTGGCTATCGAGGGCGGCAGCAACGGCGGGTTGCTGGTGGCGGCTTGCATGTTGCAGCGTCCGGATCTGTTCGGCGCGAGCATCTGCCGGGTTCCCGTGACGGACATGCTCCGCTACCACAGGTTTACCGTGGGCCGTTACTGGGTGCCAGAATATGGCAACGCTGTGGAGAACCCCGAGCATTTCAAATTCTTGTACGCGTATTCACCGCTCCATAACGTGAAGAAAGGTGTGGCGTACCCACCGATGCTCATCACCACCGCGGATACCGACGACCGGGTCGTTCCGTCTCATGCAAAGAAATTCGCGGCGACGGTGCAGGCGGCGGACGCCGGAGAGAACCCGATCCTGATTCGCATCGAGACCAAGGCGGGCCACGGCGCCGGCAAGCCCACGACCAAGCGCATCGAGGAGGCTGCGGATATCTACGCGTTCCTGTTCAAGATTTTTGGAATGAGCGCGCCCGTCGTCGGCAGCAACTAGGCTTGATCCGTCACAAACTCGCTGTCTTGGGGCGGGACCAGGAGTCAGGATGGGGGTCGACGGCGAGTTCCACAGCGCGCCGACCGCCCACGAATTATGGGCGATGGGAAGATGTTCCTCGTCGGCGCGCGAGGACTGTCTGAGCCGGAGCGCCCCCATCTTGACGCCTGGCCCATCAGCACAGACCCATTGTTTCTGACGGATCAAGGCCAGGCTCGGCGTATCGGCCCGATGGGGGTCAGCCGACCACCTGCTTCAGGAAATCGTATGACCGCCATGCCACGCATCTCGATTATCATCCCGGTCTACCGCGAGAGCGGCGTGATCAACGACCTAGTCGCGCACGTGCGCCGGCTCGACCCGCAAGGGCAGAGCGAGATCATCGTGGTCGACGGCCACCCGGACCGCGACACCATTGACGCCATCAGGACGTCTGGTGTGACCACGCTGGGTAGCTCGAAGGGTCGCGCTCGCCAGATGAACGCCGGCGCCGGCGTCGCACGGGGCTCGATCCTGCTTTTTCTGCACGCCGATACCTACCTGCCCGAGAACGCGCTGACGCGGATCTTGTCCGTCCTGGCAGACAAGCAGCTTGTGGGAGGGGCGTTCGATCTGGCGTTCGCTACCCGGAGCCGCGTCGCGTGCTTGTTGGCGCGCGTGGAATCCTGGCGCGCGCGTGTCTCCCGCATCCCCTTCGGGGACCAGGCGATTTTTCTCAGAAAGACGTACTTCGATAGCATCGGTGGTTTCGCCGACATCCCGATCCTGGAGGACGTGGAGATCATGCGCCGGATCAAGCGCCGGCGTGAGCGCATCGTGATCCTCGATGAACGCGTGACGACGTCGGCGCGCCGTCTCGATCATGAAGGGCTCTTCTACTGTGTCGTGCGGGGCGGATGTCTTCTGCTCCTCTTCTCCCTGGGCGTCCCCCCCGAACGCCTCAAGCGTTTCTACAAGGAATGTTCCGGTCGCGACGTGGGCGCGCAGGCACCCGGTCGCGAGGAACTCAACGCACCTTCGGGATCCTCGCAGGGCAGGCTGGTCGCCAGCGAGAAACGCTGACGGCGGACCGGCCGCGGACCTCATGCCCGGCCGGTCCTCACGATCCGGCCATGCGGTCGCAGAATGCCCGCCGCTGGCAGCGTTTTGCCCCTGGGAGCGGCCAATTCAAATGTAAGAATTCACTGAGCCGACCGACCCGACTATCAGTTGCCTAGGTTGCTCACATGCTGCTTATCCTGCTCATAACTGCCGCCGCCATCTTTGTGGCGTACACGAACGGCGCGAACGACAATTTCAAGGGCGTGGCGACGCTGCTGGGAAGTGGCACGACCAGCTACCGCCGCGCGCTCTCGTGGGCCACGGTGACGACGCTGGCAGGGTCGATCGTATCTGTTTTCTGGGCGCAGGCGCTGGTTCGGAGCTTCTCGGGCAAGGGCCTGGTGCCGGATGTGGTCGCGGCATCGCCGGAATTCGTGCTTGCCGTCGCGGGAGGTGCCGGTGTAACAATCTTGCTGGCGACCATGACCGGTTTTCCGATTTCCACCACGCACAGTTTGACGGGCGCACTTGTCGGCGGCGGCCTCGTAGCCGTGGGTTCCGGCGTGCGGTTTGGCGTTCTGGGCAAGAGCTTCGTGGCCCCGCTTCTCTTCAGCCCGATCGCCGCGGTGCTGTTGGCGGCGGCGGTGTATGGGATATTCCGGTATTTCCGTACGCGCCTGGGGGTTACGAAGGAATGGGTGGTATTGTTCGGCCGGCCACAGAAGGCGGTGGCTGTTGCCGACAGCGGCACCACGCTGGCGCTGGACAGGATGCCCGAGGCGGGCGTGAGCGTCAACATAGGGCCGGCCGGGAACAATCCGCCGGCGGGAGCCGTTGAGCGGTACGCGGGCAGCGTTATCGGCATAGGGGTTCAGCGGCTGCTGGATGGCGCCCATTTCGTGAGTGCGGGCATGGTGAGTTTTGCCCGCGGCCTGAACGACACGCCCAAAATCGTTGCGCTGCTCCTCGTCGTTCAGGGGCTCGGCGTGCAGCAGGGAATGCTCATCGTGGCGGTCGCCATGGCCGCCGGTGGCCTGTTGAGCTCAGCGAAGGTCGCACATACCGTCAGCCACCGGATCACACCCATGAACCACGGCCAGGGGTTCACCGCCAACCTGGTGACGGCCGGTCTGGTAATCTTCAGCAGCCGCATGGGACTACCCGTTTCCACGACACACGTATCGGTGGGATCGCTCTTCGGCATCGGCATGGCGACGCGGCAGGCCCGCGGCCGGGTGGTGTCGGAGATACTCCTGTCTTGGGTTCTGACCCTGCCGGTGGCCGGGCTGCTGAGCGCTGGCATCTATTGGATATTGAAGAATCACGTCCCGTTTGATTAGCCCTTACACGGAGGCTGTTGTGCCCGAAGCGGATCATAAGAAGGAAATGGTAAAAGAGTACTACGGCAAAATACTCACGGGAAAACGCGACCTGAGGACCAGCGCATGCTGCAGCGCGGACGCCTTTCCACCCCATCAAAAAAAGATTCTCGAGGAAATCGACGATGAGATTCTCGAAAAATTCTACGGTTGCGGATCGCCGCTGCCGCCGGCCTTGGAGGAGTCCGTCGTACTAGACCTCGGTTGCGGGGCAGGGCGCGACGCCTACATGGCGTCCTACCTCGTCGGCCCCCGGGGCAGGGTCATCGGCGTCGACATGACCGATGAACAGCTCGACGTGGCCCGGCGGCACATCGACGGTCAGACGGCCCGCTTCGGCTACGCGCGGCCCAACGTAACTTTCGAAAAAGGTTACATAGAGGATCTGAGAGAGATCGGCATCGAAGACGCGTCGGTAGACGTCGTCATTTCAAACTGCGTCATCAATCTATCGCCGGACAAGCGCAGCGTCTTTTCGGAAATCGCCAGGGTGCTGAAACCCGTCGGCGAGCTCTATTTTTCCGACATATTCAGCGGCCGGCGCCTGCCCGGGGTGCTGTGTAACGACCCCGTCCTCTACGGAGAATGTCTCGGCGGGGCCATGTACATCGAGGATTTTCGCCGGCTGATGCGTGACGTGGGGTTTCTCGATTACCGCGTGCTGGGGACGACCCGCATCAAGCTGGAGGACCCGGACATCGAAGCCAAGGTGGGCATGATCGATTTCTATTCGATGACCATTCGCGCCTTCAAGCTGGGCAATCTCGAGGACATCTGTGAGGACTACGGGCAGGTGGCGACGTACCACGGGACGATCGCCGGCTTCGAGCATGCGTTCGTCCTCGATGATCATCACCGGTTCGTCACCGGCAAGCCGATGCTGGTGTGCGGCAACACGGCGGCGATGATCGGTGAGACGCGTTACGGCAGGCATTTCGACGTGCAGGGCGACCGTTCGACCCATTACGGGCCGTTCGATTGCGGACCGGGCGGCGCCCCGATGACATCCGGTGATCCCGGCGAAGGCGGGGCCTGCTGCTGAGGGGCCGCACCCACAAAACGGAGACAGATCATGAACGATTTTGACCTCCAGGTAAAGCAAACCACCGGCGACAACCTGCACAGCGTGGACATTTCCACGATTCAGGTAAACATCGGCCTGAAATGCAACCTGCAGTGCGTGCATTGCCACGTGGCCTCGTCTCCAAAGAGAAAAGAAATGATGAGTTGGGAAACCATGGAGCTCATCATCGAGGTGGCGAAGAACACGAACTGCAAGACTGTCGATATCACCGGCGGCGCGCCGGAGATGAACACCCATTTCCGGAGGTTCGTCGAGGTGCTCGATGAGATCGGTGTATCGGTCATGGTGCGGACCAACCTGACGATACTGCTCGTGCCGGGGATGGAGCGGATGCCCGAGTTCTTCAAGGATCATGGGGTACAGCTGGTGGCGTCGCTTCCGTGCTACCTGCAGGAGAACGTGGATAACCAGCGCGGGGAAGGCGTCTTCGAGGGCAGTATTGAAGCGATCAAATTGTTGAACGCCGTCGGCTACGGTATCGACCCGGACCTGCCCCTGAGCCTGGTGTACAACCCCGTGGGGCCGCACCTGCCGCCCGACCAGTCCAGCCTGGAGAAGGATTACCGCGCCGAACTCAACGCGCGCTATGGGCTGTCCTTTACCCGGTTGATTACGATTACCAACATGCCGATCGGCCGCTACGTGGGCGCCTTGAAAAAGCAGAAGAAATACCATGAGTACATGCAGTTGCTGCGCGAATCTTTTAATCCGTCCACACTCGAAGGTCTCATGTGCCGGCACCAGATAAACGTTGACTGGGACGGCAATATTTACGATTGTGACTTCAATCTTGCCCTGAAGATGTCGGTAGACCACGGCGCTCCGACCCACATCCGGGATTTCGATCCGGTCGCCCATGCCAAGCGGCGGATTGTCACCGGTAATCACTGCTTCGGCTGCGCCGCCGGGAGTGGGTCGTCCTGCGGAGGGTCCCTGGTCTGAAAGCGTGACTTGCAGCCCGGGTGAATTAATGGTAAAAGTGTGACGGCCGCGGTTGAGCCATCCCCGACCACATCATATAACCTAATACTAAACAAGGACTTATAATGGATCTACTCAGCCGGATCACGATCGTTGCCTATCTCACAGTTTTGGGCCTGCTGTCGGTCTACGGGATTCACCGCTACTTCATCCTCTATTTGTATTACCGCTATTACAAGAGGCGCGGACGACCCGAACCCCCTCCGCTCGCGAAGAAAGACTACCCGACCGTCACCGTGCAGCTGCCCATTTTCAACGAGTACTACGTCGCGGCGAGGGTCATCGAGAGTATCGGGCGGCTGGACTACCCGCGGGAAAAGCTCACCATCCAGGTGCTGGACGATTCCACGGACCGCACCACGGAGATTTCGCAAGAAGCCGCGGACAAACTCCGCCGGCAGGGGTTCAACGTGGTTTACCTGCACCGCGAAGACAGGAAAGGCTATAAGGCCGGCGCCCTGAAAGCGGGACTCGAGAAATCGACGGACGAACTGGTCGCGATCTTCGACGCGGATTTCATCGCACCGTCGGAATTTCTGGAGACGATCGTCCCCCACTTCCAGGACCCGAAAGTGGGGATGGTGCAAGCGCGGTGGGGCTATCTCAACCGCGAGTATTCGCTGCTCACCCGGCTGCAGTCGATCCTTCTCGACGGGCACTTCGTGCTCGAGCACACGGCGCGCAACTTCTCCGGCCGCTTTTTCAATTTCAATGGCACCGGCGGCGTATTTCGGCGGCGGGCCATACTGGACGCGGGCGGGTGGGACGGCGCCACCCTGACCGAAGATCTCGACCTCTCTTACCGCTGCCAGATTGCCGGGTGGAAATTCGTCTACCTGCCCCACCTGGTGTGCGAGAGCGAGCTGCCGGTGGACATTTGGGGCTTCAAGACCCAGCAGCACCGCTGGACGAAGGGGTCGATCCAGGTGGGCAAGAAACTCATTCCCACCCTGTGGAGGGCGCCGCTACCGCTCCGGGTAAAAATCGAAGCGACGTTCCACCTGAGCGCGAATCTCTGTTACCTCCTCGTCGTGCTCCTCTCGGCCCTGCTGCCGCTCTCGCTGGTCCTGCGCTACCACCTGATGCTCGAGGGTATCGAGATGTGGGAGATCGTTGTGTTTCTCTTTACCACCGCGTCGGTGTTCCTCTTCTATCTGATCTCGCAGAGGGAGTTGTACCAGGATTGGCGATGGCGCTTGAAGGACATTCCCTTCATACTGGCCCTGGGTATCGGCATGTGCATCAACAACGCGTGGGCGGTGGGGGAGGCCCTCCTGTCGCGGGACACACCGTTCGTGCGCACGGCCAAGTACCGCATCGAAACGCTGAAGGACAACTGGAAGGGCAAGATATACCGCTCGGTCAACCGGCGGTCATTAATGCTCGAGTTCGCCTTCGCCGTCTACATGTGCGCGACCCTGGTCGTTCTCATCTATTTGAAGAACTGGGGTGCGCTGCCGTATCTCCTGCTTTTTGTGATCGGGTACCTGTACATCTTCGGCCTCTCGATTCTGCACGCGAAACGTTAACCCGGACGGGCCGCCATGAAACCGCGCTACCCGTGGGTCGTCTTCGTTCCGGGCCTGCTGCTCGCCGGTCTGTCCGCGTGGATGGCGTCGTGGGGTGACCTGAGCGCCATCATACCGAAGTTCCTGGTCGGCTTTACCGGCCTTTTTCTTCTCTACGTGGCAGCCGTTATCGCCCTCGCGCGCGTGCGCGTGGCGCACCGGCCGACACTGATCTTCATCTTCGCGGTGGCGCTCGCCTGCCGCGTCACCCTCCTCTTCGGCCCGCCCACGCTGTCGAACGACATCTACCGCTACCTGTGGGAGGGAAGGGTCATCGTGGCCGGGCATAATCCTTTCGCGCTGCCGCCCGACGCGCCCGAGCTGGAGACGCTGCGCGACGAGAATTACCCGGGCATCAATCATCCACGTCTCGAAACCATTTACCCACCGCTTGCGCAGGGCGTTTTCTGGATCGGCGCGGCCGTCGAACCCGATCTCCGCACGCAAAAGGTGCTGTTCGTCTTCTTTGATATGGCAACGATGGTCATGCTTTTGCTCTTGCTCAGATCCCGGGGAAGGAACGTCCACCTCTGCGCCGTCTACGGTTGGAGCCCGCTGGTCCTGGTCGAGTTTTCGCATTCGGGACACATGGATTCCGTTGGAATATTTTTTTTGGTGCTGGCACTCCTGTTGTTGGAAAAGCGGGCGACCTGGATGGGCTTCGTGTCGCTGGCGCTGTCTTTTCTGGCGAAGTACCTGGCGGCACTCCTGGTGCCGTTTTTTCTTTTCAAAAAGAAATACGTACCCTGGCTGCTCTTGTTTGGTGCGGTAGCCGTCGCGGGCTACCTGCCCTTTGCCGGTGCGGGGTCCGGGCTCGTGGCGAGCCTGCGCACGTACGGCACGCGTTGGGAGTTCAACTCACTCCTGTTCTCGGTGCTGAAACGGGTGTTCGGCGATCCGGACCGGATCCACCTCGTCTTGTTCGCGTGTGTCGGCGCATATGCTCTCCTGCAGGGTTACGCGCGCAAGGATCCTGTGAAGTTCGCTTACCGCGTCATCGCCTGCTCGCTCCTGTTATCGCCGACTGTGTATCCGTGGTATATTGTGTGGATCGTCCCGTTCCTCTGTTTTTATTCCAGCCGCGCGTGGTTGTTCTTCAGCGGGGCGGTGGCGGCGTCTTATTGGGTCTGGGTCGGCTATCCACAAAACGGGGTGTGGGAGGTGGGTTGGGTGCCGTTGCTTCTCCAGTACGTGCCCTTCTATGCGCTGCTCGGCCATGAGGCCTGGCGTGGGGCGCGCAGCAAATCCGCGCGCCTGCGGGAGAGTTCATGAAGGCGAGTATCATAATTCCCGCGATGAACGAGGAGCAGTCCATTGCTCTGGTCATCGACGAGATCCCGCGGGAAGACGTCGACGAGGTCATCGTGGTCGACAACGGATCGACGGACAACACGGCGCAGGTGGCGCGTGATCACGGCGCGACGGTGGTCGAAGAGAAACGACCCGGTTACGGGGCGGCCTGTCTCAAAGGGATGGCCAGCCTTGGGAGCACGTCGGAGATTGTGGTGATCCTGGACGGCGACCACTCGGACTATCCCGAGGACCTGCCGCTGCTTCTTGCCCCGATCAAGAACGGGCAAGCGGACTTCGTCATCGGCTCTCGTGTCAAGGGCGCGGAGAAGGGAGCACTGCAGTGGAACCAGCGCTTTGGCAACACTCTGGCGTGCGGGATGATCCGTCGCCTCTACGGGTTCCGCTTCACCGACATGGGCCCGTTCCGCGCCATCCGCCGGCGGAGCCTCGAAGCGCTCGGCATGCGGGATCCGACCTTCGGCTGGAACGCGGAGATGCAGGTGAAGGCGATCCGGATGGGCTTCGCCATCACCGAAGTCCCGGTGCGTTACCGGAAACGAATTGGCAAATCCAAAATATCAGGTACCATAAAAGGAACGATACTGGCCGGAGCAAAGATTATCGGTACGATTCTCCTCTATTATCCCGACTTCCTGCGGTCTCGCTGGAGAAGGTGAGTCTTTGCCGGCGCCGGTGGAGCGGAGGATTTCGCGCACTAACGACATCGCGTGCCTGCCGTACGATTGGGCCTTGAATGTCCAGCGGCGAGAACGCGTTGCAGGAAGGGAGAACAATGAAATTGTTCGAGGCGCGGTGGCCCGGCTGGGCCTCCCCGACATGGCGGGCGTCCCGGACGTTGGCCGTGTCGGCCGTGCTTGTGGCGCACGCCCTGGCCGCATGCAGCAGTGATGACACGGTCAACCCGACCGGGGTGCGCTTTGACGCCGCGGTGGCGTTTTCCAACCTGACGTTCAGGCGGCCGCTGGACCTGCAGGACCCCGGCGACGGTAGCAACCGGCTGTTCGTGGTCGAGCAGCGCGGGACGATACTTGTGTTCGAAAACAGTGACTCGGCCGGCACCGCGTCCGTTTTCCTCGACATTTCCTCCATCGTGACCTTCGGCCGCGAGCAAGGCCTGCTCGGGCTCGCGTTTCACCCGCAGTTCGCGAGTAACGGCTACTACTTCGTGTACTATTCCACCACTGGCCAGCTAAGGACCCGGTTGTCGCGTTTTCAGGCGGACGCGGGCAATCCGGATACGACCGCTGCGGGGAGTCAGGTGGATGTGCTGGACATCGATCAGCCTTTCGCCAACCACAACGGCGGGCAGATCTCGTTCGGCCCGGATGGTTTTCTCTATATCGCCGTCGGCGACGGTGGTAGCGGGAACGACCCACAAAATAACGGCCAGACCCGGACAACCCTGCTGGGGAAAATCCTTCGCATAGACGTAGACACACTGCCGTATGGTATACCGGCGGATAATCCCTTCGTGGGTAACAATCAGGGTTACCGCGAGGAGATCTTCGCCTGGGGCTTGAGGAATCCGTGGCGCTTCAGCTTCGATCCGCCGACCCAGCGACTGTGGGTGGGGGACGTCGGGCAAAACGCACGCGAAGAGATAGATCTTGTGGAAAAGGGCAAGAATTACGGCTGGAATATTATGGAGGGGAGCATCTGCCTGCCACCGACCTCGGGGTGCGACATGACGGGACTCGTGCCGCCCGTCTGGGAGTATTCCCATCCGGTGATGGAGGGCCGCTCCGTCACCGGCGGTTTCGTCTACCGAGGCAGCGCGCTGCCCGAACTGGTGGGGGCGTACGTCTACGCCGATTTTCAAACCGGCGAAATATGGGCGCTTCGTTACGACGGCGCACGTGTGACCGCCAACACCCTGCTGCAGGACACCGATCGGCTGATCTCGTCGTTCGGTATCGACGCCGCGGGCGAACTCTATTTCTGCGCGCTGGTCGACGGCAGGATCTACGAGTTGGTGCGGACCGTGCTCAACAACTGATCGCGCGCACCCGCGGGGATTTCATGCAAAAACACGACACACCCGAGATGTTCAGCGAGATCGCTCCGACCTACGATCTCCTCAATCACGTTCTGAGCCTGAACGTGGACCGCCTGTGGCGAAGGGACCTCATCCGTCTGGCCGAAGTCCCGGACGGGGGCTGCGTGCTCGACGCCTGCACCGGTACTGCCGATGTGGCCATCGGATTCGCCGCCCGGCCGGGTGGCCGGTGGGTGTTCGGGGTCGATCTGTCGCGGGGGATGCTTCGCCACGGTGCGGAGAAGATAGAGAAGAAAAAACTGAACGGGCGGGTCAGGCTCGTC
Organism: Candidatus Krumholzibacteriia bacterium; assembly: GCA_036478295.1. Classification (GTDB taxonomy): domain Bacteria; phylum Krumholzibacteriota; class Krumholzibacteriia; order WVZY01; family WVZY01; genus JAZGDW01. Next base: position 22,794 of record JAZGDW010000125.1, on the reverse strand, counting down.
GAGAGCGACGTTCTCGAATTACCTTTCCGCAGCGAATCCTTCGACGCCGTCACCATTGCCTTCGGCCTGCGGAACCTGCCCGATTACCGGAAGGGCGTTGCAGAAATGGCCCGTGTGCTCAAGCCGGGAGGCAAGCTCGTCGTTCTCGAATTCTGCCCGCCGGCGGGTGGTGTGCGGCTCCGGGCGTACAATATTTACCTGCGCCGGGTGCTCCCCTTCGTAGGCGGCCTGGTATCCGGCTCGCGCGAGGCGTATCGTTACCTGGCGTCGTCCATCGGCGATTTTCTCTCACGCGATGAAGTTCACGACCTGGTGCGATCTGCCGGGCTCGAGAACTTCCAGGCAAAGAAAATGACAGGCGGCATCGCATATATATATATAGGAGAAAAGGTATGAGTTCCCCCCACTCGCTCGACGCCATCTTCAAACCGTCTTCCATCGCGGTTATCGGCGCATCGCCCCGCCGGGGCACGATCGGGCACGAACTGCTCGACAATCTCATCCGCTACGGTTTCAACGGGATGGTGTTTCCCGTCAACCCGAAACACAAGTTCATCAAGAGCATCAAGTGTCACCCGACGGTGTCGAGCATCGTCGACCCGGTCGACCTCGCCATCATCATCGTGCCCAAGGAGCACGTTCTGGGCGTGGCCGAGGAATGCGGCGAGCGGGGCGTCAAGGGTCTGGTCATCATCAGCGCAGGTTTCCGCGAGGTCGGAGGTGAGGGGGTCAAGCGCGAGAAGGCACTCCTTGCGCTCAAGGAGAAGTACGGCTTCAGGATCGTGGGGCCGAACTGCATGGGCGTCATCAACGCGGAGGAAAACGTGCGCATGAACGCAACCTTCGCACCGCTCGAACCCAAGAGCGGATCGATGGCCTTCATGACCCAGAGCGGTGCGCTGGGCGTGGCGATCCTGCTCGCCGTCGCTAGGCTCGATCTGGGGCTCTCGTATTTTGTGAGTGTGGGCAACAAGCTCGACATCGCCGGCAACGACCTGCTCGAGTACTGGGACAAAGACGAAAATACGAAAATCATTGCGCTCTACCTGGAGTCCTTTGGCGAGCCACGGCGTTTTACTCAGCTTTCTAAAAAAATTACCAAACGCAAACCGATCATTCTCGTCAAATCAGGCACGACGGCAGCGGGCGCGCGCGCTGCATCGTCGCATACCGGTCACCTGGCCGGCCTGGAGATCGCGGTCGACGCGCTGCTTCATCAGTGCGGTGTCATTCGCGTATCCACGATTCAGGAGATGATGGACGTCGTACTGGCGTTCTCGAAGAACCCGATGCCCAGGGGCGGCCGTATCGGCGTGCTGACCAATGCGGGCGGCCCGGCCATCATGGCGACCGACCGGCTGGTGAACGAAGACCTCGCTCTGGCGACACTCTCGGACAAGACGCAGACGAAACTCCGGAGCTTCCTCCCCGAGGAGTCCAGCGTGCGCAACCCGGTGGATATGATCGCCAGCGCGGGGGCCGATGAGTACGGCAGGGCGCTGGACATCATGCTCGCCGATGACGCCGTTGACGCCGTCATCGCTATCTTCGTGCCGCCGATCATGGTGGAGCCCGGAGAGGTGGTCAAAAAAATCACCGAAGCTACCCGCAAGTACGACAAACCGGTGTTCTCGGTCGTCATGGCCGAGGAAAAGTTCTACGAGGAGATCCCACGCCGGTTCAAGGATGCGCCCCCGGTGTACCGTTTCCCCGAATCTGCGGTGAGGGCGTTGGCCGCCATGGACCGCCAGCGCAAGTGGGTGGAGCAGCCCGAGGGGCAAGTGAAGACGTTCGAACCGGAGGATCCCTCCGTGCGCGGGATGGTCAAGGAGGCCGTGGCATCGGGGGGCGGTTACATGCCACCCGACCAGGTAAACCGCATCCTGGCATCGTACGGTTTTCCGGTGTGCCGGCTGCGCTTCCTTCCTGCCGACGGCGACGTTTTGCAGGCGACCGCCGACGTCGGTTACCCATTGGTGCTGAAGGTGTTCGGCAGGAACATCACCCACAAATCCGACATCGGAGGCGTGGTGACCGGCATCAAGAACCAGGACATGCTGGCGCGCGCACACACCGATATGCAGGAGAAGCTCGAGCGGGCGGGCGTCTCCCGGGAGGTCGAAGGATTTCTCGTGCAGGAAATGGCCCAGGAGGGCAAGGAAGTGATTTTCGGCATGACCACGGACCCGAAATTCGGTCCGGTGCTGATGTTCGGGATGGGGGGCAAGTACGTGGAGATAATCAAAGACATCGCTTTTCGCGTGATGCCGGTAACAGATATCGACGCGCGCGAGATGGTGCGCAGCATCAAGTCTTATCCCCTGCTCGAGGGAGTACGAGGCGACGAACGAGTCGACATCGAGTTTATCGAGGAATCGATTCAGCGCCTCGCGCAGATGGTCAGCGATTGGCCCGAGATCCTCGAACTCGACATGAACCCCGTCATGGTCACGCCGGACCGTTCCGCCTGCCGGGTGGTCGACGCGAGAATCCGCATCAGCAGTGGCGAAGAGCTGCCGGGTCGTTGACAACACAACGGCATTTCGCACGGTTTGAAGTTCAGTGGTAACCGAAAGCACTGTTTGAAGTTGAGTGGCGGTCGAAGAATTTGAGCGGCAAACCAAGGCCCTGCTTGAAGTTCTGTCGTAACCGAAGGCGCTGTTTGAAGTTAAGCGACACTCGAAAAAGAATGGCCGCGAAAGGGCTTGATCGGCTATACTCTTCTTAGGACGCTTGGGGGTTGGGTGGAATGGCGTGGGGGGGTCCTGCGGGGACGTGATCTGGGAAATGTCGGGTAGACCTCAGCCTGCAATCGAGGGTAGCCATGGACCGACTTTCCGCATCCCGAACGAGAAGACGCGCTTCGCGCGCATTGCTCTCTATCGTGATCGCGCTTGCGATCTCCGGCTGCAGCTTTGCGACCGACCCGGTCGAAGAACCCCCGCCGGGACCGTTCTACATCCAGGACGCAACCGGCAGGCGGTGGGACTTTACCTACGCGATCGTTCACTACGAATTTGATCTCAGTCATTTCGGGACCAGCAAAGGACCGTACGCGAGGCCCCCCATCACCGACCCGGTGATGGTCTCCCCGGGCGACCGGAGTTACCCGCCAGAAGATGCTACCCTGCAGGTGCTCGCCGTTGACTTCGGTGGAGAGAGGCGCGCTTACGGGATCGCGGACATCATACGCAACGAAGTCCTGGACGACGGCTTCGGGGACGTGCACCTCGCGGTCGCCTACTGACCGCTGGTCGATCTGGCTGCCGTGTACAGCCGTGAAATCGATGGCAGGGCGCTCACAATCACCACGAGCGGGTGGACCTACTACAACCAGCACATGCTCTTCGACCATGAGACTGAGAGCTTCTGGTTCCACATGGAGGGGACGAATGATCTGACCTGCGTTGCCGGACACTATGCCGGCCGCAAGCTCCGCGGGGTTCCTTCCCATTACGGCCCCTGGCACGTCTGGGTAGCGGAGCACCCCGACTCGAAGATCCTCAAGTCACAACAACGGTAAACCCCAGGGCCGATCGGCCCGACCCACCCCTTTAGAGCTTTTCCTGTTGAAGCCGCAATCCAATTTGACTCCTCAGAAAACCCAATCCGCTCCTCAGAAAATCCAATTTGGCTCCTCAGAAAATCCAATCCGCTCCTCAAAATGGACGATCTTGGACCTTTCTTTGTCGGAAATAGTTTGTTAGACTGATTCCTCAACACTTTCAGCTTACTGGGCGAACGGTATCCCTGCGTAGTTGAACACCCCGCACCCATCTGACCACCACTTACTCGTCCGATACCGTAGAATCACTATTGCTGAGGAGAACTGTTTTCGGCAAGTATCGTTTTAAGGAGGGCGAAGAAATGCTGAGGTTGAAGCGAAGAGAAGTTGACGGAGTCGTTATCGTGGATGTTGACGGGAACTTGATGGGTGGGCCAGGCCCGGATTCGAAGAAATTTCATGATTCTATTAAAGAGCCTCTCAGTGAGGGTAAGAAGAACATTATCGTCAACCTGCGCAAGGTGAAATGGGCCAACAGCAAGGGTATCGGGATGCTTATGGGTGCTTCTACGAGCATTAAGAATGCCGGAGGAGAAATGGTTCTTACGCATGTGACCGACAGGATTAACACTGTCTTTATCACCACGCAGCTGAACCGTGTCTTCACAACATTCGATACCGACGATGAAGCTGTAAGGTATTTGGTTGGGGACGAAGAGAAGCGGCATGAAGGAAAAAACACGTAGATCGCTGGGCGCGACCGAGAGTGGATCACGCTCGTAGATGTAGCAGCCCAGGAGAAGCCGCCTCCTTAACAAAGCCTGCCGTTTGAAGCCTCAAATCGAATCTGACTCCCCAAAGTGAACGATCTTCGAACTTTTTTTGTCGGAAATTGTGCGGTATACTAGACTGCACGCTGGCCGGTCACCTCGCTTTCCTTACCTACTAGGTGCCCACACTGCAATGTGGATAAACACAATCAAAAACGCACGTGTATGGCGCTGTATCTTGATCGCAGTCCCGATGGGGATCGGCGCCGAGTTTCGGGCGGATAGTTCGGTGACGAGCTTCAAGGTAAGCGGTGGTGGCGGCTCGTATGTCCGCATCATCCGGGATTGCGAAGGCAACCCCATCGAGACGCACCGACACGAGTTTCAGGATATCGGCGTGGAAATCAGCCACAAGTTTCGCACACCCCAGGCGATCGGTGTCCGGGGGGGGTATCTGGAAGATCACCGGCGTTTTGTGGATTTTTCGGATCCCAACGCGGATGCGGAGAAGGGCCTGTACTACGTAAACCCGTATGTTTCCGTCGAAGCCAGGCGTTTCGGAATCGGGGGCGGCGCCGCCTTCACGACGAGAAAACTTTACGGCGGCGGGGTTGCCGGTTCGACAGATTCCAAAGTGTACCCAACGCTGCACCTGCGTATTGGAGCTTATGAGAGAACATACTTTTCGACGAGCTGGCTCGAAAACCTGCCGATCTATTCGGGGGGTGGGGATTTCGACATGGGACTCGGCACCCGCATTACACCGGAATTCGGCTGGTGGTGGGGACTAAGTGCCGGCGGGACCTACGACAGGCCCGGCGCGTTGCTCAAGCTGGATTACCTCGTCCACCCCAGCTGGAGGATACATACGAACCTCCGGTGGGGGCGGTCGGAAAGCAACAACGAGTACGGCGCAGGGATCGGCCTGACCTACGATTGGATCCACCGGTAAGCTTCGAGTCACGCGAATCATGGATTGGTGGGATGCGCCGTGGCGGAGACAAAGGCGTCACTAGAACTCACCGGCGCTTTCCCGATAGGCGAGGAATGACAGCATGCTACCATAATGACAGCACACTACCAGAGTGACAGTGTGCTGTCAGAGTGACAGTATGCTGTCGTAGTGACAGTGTGCTGTCATTGTTCACCCGTCCGCCTGCAACGCGACGTGCGGCCACATTCCGAACATCATATTCTATCGCCTTGTCGCAGTCCCGCGGGCAACTCCGCTACTCCCTGCGTCGAAAACGCTTCATGTGATCCGCTCCGAACGATTTTTCGGCCGCCAGCCGGTTGTGCTCCGCGCACAATAGCCGCAGGTTTTGGGCGGCACTCGGACCACCCCGCGCGAACGGTGTGACATGGTCGACCTGGAGGCGGTGGGTGGAGCCGCAGCGTGTGCCGGCGCCCCCTACGTAGGTGCATCGGCCGCCGTCCCTTACGAACACTTTGTCGCGGACCGCAGCGGGAATGCGGCGGCTTCTCTTCTGGGTATGGGGAGCTGCCTTGGGTCTTTTGCCACTCCCGCTGCGGGAGTAATCACTTTTTTCACAAGCTCCCTTTTGGGCCGGACCCGCCGTCGCGTCTGGCGCGGTCGGGGTATCTTGTTTTGACAGAGCGCTCTTTACCGCTCGTTTTTTTGGCGTCACTTTCGGCATTGTCGGCCCGTTTGTCGGGTTCCGCTCGCTGCGACGCTCGTGCCCCGCCTGTCGTCTCTCCTGGCGCCTCCGGGGACTGCGCCGGTCGAGAAACTCGTCGATGAGAGACTCGAACACCGTCTCGAAAGACGCATTGGCATAGCGATTCGAGAGGAGTGAGCGCGCCTCTTGGTACTTTTTCATAAACGCCTCACTGGCGAGGAATTGAATGTAAAGCTTGCGCTCGAGCCGTGTCGCGGGTACCGAGGCGTTCGTGTTCGCGGTGCCGTTGCCCTGTGTGGTGTCAGCGGCTGGTACGGTGTCAGCGGCTGGTACGGTGTCAGCGACCGTTCCGGCACCGTCGTACTGTGCGGCGCCGCCGCTCGGTGCGGTGCCGTTACCCGGTGCCATCTCATCACCCGGTGCGGTGTCACCGGCGGACGCAACATTGGGTCTTTTGCCACTCCCGCTGCGGGAGTAATCACTTTTTTCACAAGCTCCCAGTTGGGTGGGACTGCCTATAGATCGGGGCACGGCGACGCACACCGGTCTCACGCGATCCCGGAACGCTACCGGCGGACGGTACCCGGCCACGAGCATTTCCACCTCGCGCTGAGACTTGTGACGGATGCCTGTGAGGAGCGTCTTCTTGTTCTCCGCGCTCAGGACCGGGGCGATCAGAGAAACGGTGCTCAGGTTCACCTCTCCGCGCGCCAGCAAATCATAGACTTCGGGAAAGCGCCGGATGCAGCGGGCCGTCTGGATGCGGCGGCCGGCGGCGGAGGCCGAGTACTTCAGGTGGCGGATGCAGTAATCAAAAAGCGAGCCGTAGCCCAGCTCGCCAAAGAGCCGGCGCCGCTCGATTTCGATGAGATGCAGGACGAGCGCCAGCGTTATCGCGCGCTCTTTTTGACGGAGCGTCTTGATACGGGATAGCAGAATCCGGTCGGAGAGACCGGAGAGATCCGATAGGCCAGAAGAGACTGAGGCGCCGGCAAGATCCGAACGGCCGGAAGAGCTTGACGCGTTTACAGAACCCGAACGGTCGGAAGGACCCGACAAGTGGGAATGACCCGAAGAAGCGGGATGATTCATGACGTACCTCCTCGCGTGAGAACAACGACAACTCACAGCGGGGAGGAACGCTGTAGCAAGAACAATATAACATGGGGTTTCGGGACCGCGGGAGCGGGCCCGAAACGGTCGATCACCGGCAGTCGCGACGATTTCGATTCGTTAGCGATTGCGGAGACGGGGAAGCGTGCCACGCGCAATTAGCAGCTGTACACGCATGTATCCACGTCTTCACCAAAAACGCGCACAAATACCTGTCAAGAAAAACTCGCGACGAACTTGTTTTTTTATTACCGGCGCTGGTACGCCGCCGCGATGAGAACGAACACGCGGGCGTAAACGGGGCCCACTTCCGTGATGAAGATGCGAAAAGCCACCGCAGAACGGGTTCAACTCCGGCCAGGCGGGTATCGTAACGGGACGTCCGCGAAACTACCGCCGCGATGAGAATAAACACCCCGGCGGCAGCAGGGCGCACCGCCGCGATAAAAACTATCGTAGCGGGACGTCCGCGACACCTGCGAACGCGAGTCTACTCCGCCGCGTCGGAACGCACGATGTGCACGGTCTGCTGGGGAAAGGGAATTTCGATGCCGGCCTTGTCGAACTTCTCTTTGATGGTTTCAAGAAGCTCACAGCGGACCGCCCAGTGGTCCTCTCGTTTGACCCACGGCCGCACGACAAAATTAACGCTGGAGTCGGCCAGCTCGGCGACGGCGATGCTCGGCGCTGGATCCGACAAGATCCGTTCTTCGCCGCTGATAATCTTATCCAGAATATCGCGTGCCTTCTTGATGGAAGAGTCGTAGCCGATACCGATGACGAGGTCGATGCGCCGGGTCGGGTTCGAGGAATAGTTCTTGATCACGTCGCCGTACATCTTGCCGTTGGGCACGAGTATCCGAACGTTGTCGCCGGTATGGAGCACGGTGTTGAACAGCGTAATCTTTTTCACCGAGCCCTTGACCCCTGCCCCCTCGACGGTATCGCCGACGCGGTACGGTTTTAGAACGAGGACGAGGATTCCCGCCGCGAAATTAGCCAGCGATCCCTGAAGGGCGAAGCCGATCGCAAAGCCGGCGGCGCCCATGACGGCCACGAACGAGGTTGTTTCCACCCCGAATTTGGCGAGCGACGCGAGCACGGCGAACGTCAGTACCATCGCGTACGACAGACTGCAGGCAAAGGAAATGATGGAGTTGTCCACCTGGGCCCGCGACAGCAGCCGGCGCACAATACGCCGGGCGAAGCCCGCGGCAAAGCGGCCGAGAATCAGTATGAGGACCGCGCCGATAACCTTGAGGCCGTAGGTGGCTACGTACGGGATGATCTGCTCCAGAACCGATTCCATGGTTTTCTCCTTGCGGTAATACTACGGGCCGTGCGCCACGACTCCTACCCCACTACATGCGGGACCTAAAAGAGACGGTATTACTGGCCCTTCGCCGTGACTCCTACCCCACTACATACGGGACCTACAAGAGGCGGTACCACAGGCGCTGCACCGTGCTACCCCACTACGTACGGGTCCTTTACCAGCGTGCCGCCGGAAAACCGGCTCAGGCTGAGGTTGTCTATGGGGATCGAGGTCTCGCCCGTGGTGATGCGCTCGCAGAGCAGACGCGCGATGATCGGGCTCAGCATGAACCCGTGACCGCTGAAACCGCAGGCGTGGTAGTACCCATCGTAGCCGTCCACCGTGCCGATGATGGGACGGGCGTCCGGTGACATGTCGTAGAGTCCCGCCCACTGGCGGATGATCCGTATCTTGCCGAGCGCGGGAATGGTTTCGCGCAGCGCGGACGCGTACTTGAAGAGAAAATCCGCCGACGAGGCATTACTATACGTGGGTTCCTGGTGGTCGTCGCCGATTCCGCCGACGATTTCGCCGCGCAGGCTCTGCGAGAAATAGAAACCCTTCTTGAGAGAGATAATCATCGGCTCCAGAAACGCCTTGACCGCTTCGGTCACCGCTATCTCGTGCAGGTGTGGCTCCGTCGGAATATTTATGCCGAGCTGTGCGGCGATGTCCTTGGTACGGGCGCCGGCCACATTGATCATGATCGGCGCCTCGTAGGTGTCCTCGTTGGTAACGATTCGGTATCCTCCGCGATCGAGCTGCGACACCTCCGTCACCGTCCTATTCAATTTGATGTCCACGCCGCGTTTCCTCGCCGCTTCGCCGTATCCCCAGAGCACGGCGTAAGGATACGCGGTGCCGTCCGTGGGGCAGTAGGCACCTCCCAGTAGGCCGTCGACGTTTATTCCCGGGACAAAGGAGACAATCTCCTGCCGCGTCATCATCCGCGTGGGCACGTCGAGTTTGTTTTGTTTGGGAATGGTCGACTTGATCAGCTCGTATTCTTTTTCGTCGGAGATAAGAATCAAATAGCCACCCTGACGAAAAAACGTATTGAAGCCCAACTCATCAGAGAGCTGTTCGAATATCTTGACACTCTCACGCGCCAGGAGGATGTTTTCTTCCATTCCCCATTGCTGGCGGATTCCCGCTCCGCAGCGCCCCGTGGCGCCCGTGCCCAGGTAGCCTTTCTCGAGCACCACGATATCCGTCATGCCGCTCTTGGCAAGGTTGTAGGCGCACGCCAGGCCGTTGACGCCCCCGCCGATAACGACGACTTCCGCACGCTGGATCATGACCACTCCCCGTCCACGATGTCGTCGATTCGTAGCGGCAGAACCGGTGGTCGCAGCGTGGGTACTCGAATGGCGCCGACATCACCCGCGAGCTGCGGTGGCCTCGAGCCGGCCGCTTCCGACCGCTGGGCACGCCACCCGGCAGCTCCGGACTTCAGCGGCGACCGCCCGGCGGCGACCGACTCTGGTTCGGTTCCGCCCGACCCGGCTGCCCCGGACTTCAGCGCGGCCAGAATGCGAAGCGTCTGCAAGAAGCAGCATTTGCCCTGGCATTTGCCGGTGCCGATTCCGGTGTACCGTTTCAAGGTCTCTATGTCCCCGTAGCCCTGCGCGAGGGCCGAGTAGAGCTCACCGATCTCGACGTCCTCGCAATGACATAGAATGGTCTTTGGCATCGATCCTTCCTAGGTTTCGAGAGATTGGGGTGCCTTGCTCCCGGATTCTTCGGCCGCCGTCATCTTCTGCTGCCACGTTTGCTGTGCGGCTGCTTCACCCACCACATAACACGTCACGGGACCCGATTTCACTTTGCTCTTGTCGGGAAGCAGGACCCGGTTTTCGTGCACGGCGTCTTCGGACAGCTCGAACCGGAATCCCGCCTGGTAAGGCAGCTCGTACGCGCCCTGTCCGGCGAACGCCGTACACAACAGGTCACACGAGAGTTTCTCCGTGGACGTCCGCCCGGCTCTCCGGTCCCGGCCGCTCGCGGTGACCGACGTCAGCCAACGCCCACCGTCGGCCCGCACGACGCGCCCCTGCTGGATCCAGCGCGTGCCGTCGGGCAACGCGCGCCGCACACCGCCTGCCGGGTTGGGGTCCGCGTCCACAACGGCGACGATCTGGATGTCGTGGTGAACAAGCAAAGCGGTGACATCGCGCAGCACACTTCCGATACCGTACACCACCGCGCGGTGTCCCGGTTTGAGCCGGTCGCGTTCGAGCAGGAGACGAATCGCCCTCGGGCCGAAAACCCCTGGCAAATCGCCGTTCTGGAAAACCGGAATGACGTCGTAGGCGCCGGTGGCGAAGATGAACGATTTCGCGCGCACCTTTTTCAGACCGGCGGCGAGGGCCACGCGGCCGGGCGGCGTATCCACGGGACTCCGGTCAAAGGTTTGCTCGAGTGCAAGGGCGCCCCCCGGACCGAGCAGCAGCGTGTCGGGGGGATAGAAGGCCTGCGCCGTCGTGCGCGGACAGTAGTCGATCGAGGTACTGAATTCCACCTGCGTGACACACTGGTCCCGTTGGGAAACGAGCTCGGAGTCGGTTTGATAACCGATCGAGTGCCCGCCGGGCCGTCCGTATTCATCGACCAGCAGAACTTTTGCGCCCCGGTTGGCCGCCGCCAGCGCTGCCGACATCCCCGAAAGTCCAGCGCCCACCACCACCACGCCGTATGAATCCGACGGTGACCGCACGGCAGGCCGTGGGATCTTTTGCGGCCGGGGGCCGTTCACCACGATCCGCCCCACACCGGCCATACGGCGGAGACTTGCCAGAAAGAGTGTTCGCAGGAAAGCCGGGCGGGTGAACATCCGGTAGTAAAAGCCCGCGGGAAAACGGAGCTTATTTATCGCCGAAATCAACAGGGGGGCGAAAAAAGGTCTGAAATTCTCGCACCGCACGCTCATGCCCTCCCGTAGCGGCGCGAGACAAGTGGGCACGCCGGGCACCCCATCCACCTCCATGTGACACATGATGCAGCGGCCGCGCGCGCAGTGGATACCCCTCGGGCGTTTGTACTTGACGCTCCAGGACAGCGTCTTGATGCCGGCCGTAAACAGGGCTTTGGCAATGGGTTCGCCCTCGACGCCCTGCAGCGGCTGATTCTCGAAGTAGAAGATGACGGGCCGGCGCGCCATAGTCAGGCCAGCATAGTCCAAAAGTTGTGTTTTTTCAAGGGGTTTGGGGAGAAGACCCATCGCCGGTAGTCGCACCGCGTGCCGGTATCTCCAACTTGACACGGGTCCCGATTTCCAGTATAAATAGCGGGCCCTTAGAACAAATTCCCCATGAGTTCGTAGTCAGTATTATGATGCAGGCGGGTAGGGTCCTGCGGGCTTTTGTATTCTACAATCACTTTCCATATCTTGGAGGCTTCATGAAAAGACTCATCGGAACGGGCGTGCTCGTTGCCCTGGTGGTCCTTTCCGCGCTGGTGGTTCTTGCCGGAAAGAAACCAGGCCATATCGAGTACGAAGACTACACGCTACCCAATGGCCTTCGTGTCATCCTCTCGGAGGACCATTCGGTACCGATTGTCGCGATTAATGTTTGGTACCACGTGGGCAGCGCCCACGAGGAGGATGGACGAAGCGGGTTCGCGCATCTCTTCGAGCACATGATGTTTCAGGGATCCGAAAACGTGGCAAAACGCGAGCACTCCAACTTCGTGCAAAGAGCGGGCGGAAACGTCAACGGTACCACCAACGAAGACCGGACGCTCTATTTCGAAGTGATGCCGTCCCACCAGCTGAACCTGGGACTGTGGCTCGAGGCGGACCGGATGCGTTCCCTCAACGTAACCAAAGAGAATTTTGAGAACCAGCGCAACGCGGTCAAGGAAGAGCGCCTGATGCGCATCGACAACCAGCCTTACGGCGCGGCGTTTCTCACTGTCGATACGCTGGCCTTCGATTACAAGCCGTACAGTCACACGGTGATCGGCAAGATGGTCGATCTCGATGCCGCGGAAGTCAGTGATGTTCAGAAGTTTTTCAATCTCTACTACAGCTCCGACAACGCCGTCCTCACACTGGTCGGCGACATCGACAGGAAGAAAACCAAGAAAATGGTCGAGAAGTACTTCGGCAACATACCGCGCGGGCAAGGGGTTGAGCCGCTCACAGGTACCGAGCCGCCGCACACCGCGGAGCGGAGGATGACGATCGACGACAAGAACGCCAACGTCCCGGCCGTTTTTATCAATTTCATGACCCCCACGCACCTTCACGCGGACACACCGGCCCTCGAGCTGCTCGGCAAGATCCTCACCGACGGGGAATCGAGTCGGATGTACAAGCGCCTGGTCAAAGAGGAGGAAGCCGCGGTAATCGTCTTTGGTGGTTCGGACTCGCGCAAGGGTCCGAGCGTGTTCCGCTTTATCACCTTGTCCAACGTCGGCGTAGACATCGGCACGTGCGAGGACCTCATCTACGAGGAGATCGAAAAGGTCAGGGTGGACGGGATCGGCGGCAAGGAATTGGAGAAGGCGAAAATCCAGTTCAAGTCCGACTTCATTCAGGGCAGACAAACCGTCATGAGCAAGGCGGAAGCCCTTCAGCACTACGCGTACTTCCACGGTACGCTCGCCGATATCAACAGCGATCTGGCCAAGTACATGGCGGTGACGCGAGAAGATATTATTCGCGTCGCCAATAAGTATTTTACCAAGGAGAACCGGACCGTGGTCATCGCGAATCCGGCATCGAAGGGATAGTGTGCCGCGCGGTCCGGACGTTGTGTGCCGGTGCCGCGCATCCATAACAGGAGGAAAAGAGATATGAAACAGGGAATCAGGGTTGTACTCGCGACGATTGCGGTGGGGGCCCTCGTGCTGTCCGCCGCTGCATCGATCGCCAAGGAGTCACCGCCCAAACCCGAGAAGATGAAGAAGCTGTCGTTTCCGGATTTCAAGGAGTTCGAGACCAAGAACGGCATGGAGGTCCTGGTTGTCGAGCATCACGAGCAACCTGTGGTATCGATATACGTCATCGTGCGGGCCGGGAGCACCATCGATCCCGACGGCAAGGAGTCACTCGCTTCGTTCACCATCGACCAGCTCAACAAGGGGACCAAGACGAGAACCGCTCTCGAACTGGCGGAGTGGATCGAATCGGTTGGCGGATCGGTCGGCGGTTTCTCCCAGGAGGACTATTCGGCAATTACCGTAACCGTTCTCAGCGAATACCTCGACGTCGCGTACCAGTATCTCCAGGACATACTGCTCAACCCGATCTTTCCCGAGAAGGAGCTCGAGTTGCTGCGCAAGCAGGCGAAAACAGGCCTCGAGTTCGAACTGTCCAGCCCGGAGGCGATGGCTCGCCGCCACCTGAGGAATCTCATATACGGGGATCATCCGTATTCCAAGCAAGCGAGCGTGGAATCGGTCGAAGCCATCACGCGTGACGACATGGTCGCCTTCTATGACAAGAACTGCGTGCCCAACAACGTCACGATTGCCGTTGTGGGCGATGTGAAATGGAAGAACGTCCGCAAGTCGATGAAGAAGTACCTCGGCGAGTGGCAGGCGGGATCGCCGCAGACTGTCGCGTATGGCGGCGCTCCCGAAGCGGGCAAGACGCAAATCTACATCTACCACAAGCCGGGCGCCGTGCAGACGGAGATCTTTGTCGGACACCTCGCCCCAAAGGCGACCAACCCCGACTGGGCGGCCATGATCGTGGGCAACCGCGTTCTCGGGGCCGGATCGGACGCGAGGCTTTTCGCGAACATCCGCGAAGAGAAGGGGTGGACCTATCGGGTCAACAGCAGGTTTGCCCGCGAGCGCGATCTGGGCACGTTTATCGCGCGCACGCCGGTACGGACGGCAGTGACGGACAGCGCGCTCGTCGAGCTGCTGATGGAGATCAAGCGCATAAAGAGCGAGCCGATCACGGCGGACGAGTTGCAGAACGCCAAGAACTATCTCATCGGCAACTTCCCCATTTCCATTGAAACGCCGGATCGAATCGCCGCCCAGGTCGCCCAGAACAAGCTCCTCGGCCTCGGCAAGAAGGACCTGGAGTCCTACCGTGACAGGGTCGCCGCCGTCACCATCGACGACGTATCGCGCGTAATGGACAAGTACCTGCGCCCGGACAACGCGTACATCGTCCTGGTGGGTGACGCGATGGAGATCAAGGACAAGGTAGCCGCGGTAGCGGATGTAAAGCTCTTTGATATCGCCGGTGAACCCATGTCGCTCGAATCGATGGCCGTTGAGCCGGTAAGTCACGATTACGATATGTCGATGCTGAGGGACATGAAGGCGACGTACTCGGTGACGGCGCAGGGCATGACGCTCGGCGACATGAACGTTACCATGGAGAAGAAGAAGGGCGACGGTGGGGAGACCGTCGTCGTGTCGTCCAGCCTCGCCGGAATGATCTCGTTGGACCAGCACATGGAATTCAGCGCCAAGGACTTCGCTCCCATCGCTTTCAAGTCGAGTATGCAGATGGGGCCGCGTTCGATGGGTTCCGAGTTCGCGTTCACCGCCGGGGCCGTTTCGGGCACCGTGCAGGGGGGCGAGTCGCCCGAACCGAAGGAGATCGCCTTCGAGCTCGTCGACGGGACGATTATGGACGGCGCGCTGGAGTATGCGATCGGCTGTCTACCGCTGAAAGTTAACCAGTCGTACCGCTTTCCGGTGCTCGACAGCCAGACAGGCAGTCTCCAGAACGTCAAAGCGATGATTCTCGAGATGGTGGAAGTCGAAACCGCCGCCGGGACCTTCACGACCTACAAGGTCAAGGTGCAACGGGCAAGCGGAGATGCGTATCTCTACTTAGGCAAGGACGCCCCCCACGTTCTGGTCAAGCAAGAGGTGCCTTCGCAGGGATTGAGTTACGAGCTGAAGAGCCTGGCGAACTAGCGCCGCCCGGTACCTCGCAGGCGATGGGTCTCGAGGTCGAGAGCCTGCCGGACCGGCAGTCCGCTCGCGCCGCCGTTTGGCGGCCGACCGAATAGCATGCAAGGACCTCCCCTTATGGGGGTGGTCCTTGTTTTTTTGCTCCTGTTTCCATTCACAACCGGCACTTCTTGCCCGGTTGGGGCCGTTTGGCACGCCCTTCGCTTGTCTTCCCAAACGTCACTTATTAGGAGCAGGGTAATGACCAGTGATACGAAAACCAAATATTTCTTGTTCAAGGAAGGCGCCGTTCAGGAGGAGCCCTGGGAATGGGAGGACCTCGAGGCATTGTGCCGGTCGGGCCGGCTGTCGCCGGACAGCCTCATCTTCATGCCGGAAGAAAACGACTGGAAGAAGGCCGCCGACACGGAGCTGGCACCCCTGTTCGAGGCGGTAGACGAATCGGGCGGAGAGAGCAGCGAAACAGACCCCGAGGAAATGGCCGAAGCGTACCGGAACGTGCTCGAACAGGTGGAGCAGAACCCTGATCTCCTGGCCACGACACTCAACGCCGCGGAAATCGCCATTGCCCACGGCAACCGGGAGGCGGCGCAAACCCATTACCAGGATGCGTTGAACCGCCACCCGTATCACCCGCGTGCGGTGCAGGAGGCAAAAAAGAACCTGGCGCCCGACGAGTGGGGCCAGCTCCGCTATCTCAGCCGGCCCCCGTCAATCTGGACGCGTATGGACAGCATCTTCTCGTACCCGCTGGCGCGGGGGCCACTGTACCTCGTGATTCCGACCCTCGTTCTCAGCGGCCTCTGGTGGGTTCCTGGCATGAGCGTGCTCGGCGGGGCGATCCTCTTTCTGTGGGGCATCCAGGTGTTGCGGTCGTCCGCGCTTCTCGAGCCGACGCCCCCGTTGTGGCACCGTTTGTTCACCGAACCACGGGAGGCGCTACTTAAGCCCGTACTGCTGGCGGCCGTGGTCGGCCTGGAGGTGTACCTGCCTTTTATCATCTTCGGACAAATGCTCGTCTCATCCAGCGCCAGCGGTGCCCCAAACGCGTTCTTGGCGCTCCAGACGAGCCCTTTTCTGACCGTGCTGATTTTCACGATCACCCTGATTTACGTACCCGCAGCCCTGGTCGTGGGAATGTTCCCCGGCGGCAAAGTCTCCGACGCCTTTAACCCCGTGAATGTTGTCAAGGCGATGGGGATTATGGAGAAGGAGTACATGGCAGCGGCGGGGTACATCGTGTTGATGTTCTGTCTGTGGGGGTTTATCAACCTGGGCCTGGAAAAGATACCTGTAGCGGGACGGATCGTGGCGACGTTCCTGGGTGTCTACATCATGGTGACCGCCGGGCTCGCTCTGGGAAGACTGCAGGCGAGATTCAAGGAACAAATGGGCGACTGAACCGGCGTCAGGTGTCCAGCAGTTCGGAAACGGCAAAAATACTCTCCAGCCGGCAGCCCGCCTCACGCAGATTCTCTCTGCCGCCCTGCTCGCGGTCCACGATCGCCAGCACCCTCGTTACTTCACAGCCGATTCCTCTCACGGCTTCCACCGCGCGCAACGATGCGCCGCCCGTGGTAACCACATCCTCGATGATAACCACGCGATCACCCTTGCCCACGGGTCCTTCAACGAGCGACTGCGTCCCGTGCTCCTTGGCTGACTTGCGCACGATAAAACCTTTGAGCGGGAGATCTTCCATTCCCGCCAGCGCCAGTATGGCCCCGACGATCGGGTCCGCGCCCAGGGTCAAGCCGCCGACGGCGTCGGGCACGTCGTCCGACAACATGGCCAGGAAAACGCGGGCGACGAGGTACGATCCCCGCGCATCGAGGGTAGACAGTTTGCCGTTGATGTAATAGTCGCTCTTCTGACCGGAGGAGAGTGTGAAGTCTCCCCTCTCGAGTGAATGTTCGGCCAGGATTTCGAGTAACTCGTCGCGGTAAGACACTATTGATCCTCGTGGAATGTACGCTCAGCCTAGGCTGAGCGCGGTGTTTCGTCAAGAGATTTCCTTGCGGCGGGCGTTTACATTGAATTACTTTCATTCTGTTATGAATCCGGTGCAAGAACGCGTCTCGACATTCCTCGACAACCTTGATCACAAGCTCACGGCAAACCGGCGGTGGCTGCTTGCGCTTCTTGCGGTGAGCTTTCTTCTGAAGCTTCTTTATGTGTTGCAAAGCGCGGACTCGCTGCACGTCACCGTACCCATAATGGATTCGGAATACTACGAGGGAATGGCTCAAGAAATCCTCGATGGAAGGCTCATTCGCGATGAAGCGTTTTTTATGGGGCCGCTCTACCCGTACTTTCTCGCCGTGGTTTTCGGCGTGTTCGGCAAGAGCATCATGGCCGCTCGCATCCTCCAGATTTTCGGCGGGTCAATCACCGTTGTGTTGACGTATCTGATCGCCAGCCGGCTGTTCCGTCCATCGACTGCGCTTGCCGCCGCCGTCATGCTGTCGCTGTACGGTGCGATGACATTCTACGAGGGTCAACTGCTCATGATGTGGATGGGGACGCTTATTAATATGGTTGTGCTCTACCTGCTGATGGGAATCTCGAAAGAAACCCGGATCTGGAGGTATGTGCTCATTGGATTTCTATTCGGGCTGTCGGCGCTGGCGCGGGCAAATATCCTGGCCTTCGCCCTCGTCGTTCTAGGGTGGATCGCGTTCGCGTCGGGACGCGGGCGGCGCCTGGCGCGGGCGGGGGCGTTTGCGGCTGCGGTTATCGTGACGAT
Organism: Candidatus Krumholzibacteriia bacterium; assembly: GCA_036478295.1. Taxonomy (GTDB): domain Bacteria; phylum Krumholzibacteriota; class Krumholzibacteriia; order WVZY01; family WVZY01; genus JAZGDW01. The sequence continues at coordinate 4,814 of JAZGDW010000125.1, read as the reverse complement.
CATGCCGGCGACGATTCACAACTACCTGGCTAGCCGGGATTTTGTACTCATCACCTCGAACGCCGGCGTCAATTTCTACATCGGCAACAGCGACCAGGCCACCGGTATTTTCTATCCCCCAAAGGGAGTCAACATGGGCGAGGATGCGGGGTTCAAGACCCTCGTCGAGAAGATTCTGGGCAGGGAAGTCAGCGACTCCGAGTTTTCCCGCTACTGGTTCAATGAGGCCTTCGAATTCATACGCGCCAATCCCGGTCGCGAGGCGCGCCTGCTACTCCGCAAGACGGCGATGTTTTTTAACGGCTACGAAATGCCGCAGATCGAGAGTTACGAAGTGGGACGTGACCGACATTCGCTTCTGCGTATCCTGTTCGTCAACTTCTGGGCGATTCTCAGTTTGGGACTCATAGGGATGATCTATCTCTTGCGCGACTGGAAAAAATATTTTCTATTATATGCGTATGTTCTCACGTATTCGCTGTCCATTATCCTGTTTTTTATCACGTCGCGCTACCGCGTGCAAATCGCTCCGGTCCTGTGTATTTTCTCCGCGCATGCGCTGCTCCTCATTGTTCCCCGCGCGATCTTCAGCATCAAGCACAGCGTAGTTCCACTCATCATCTTTAGCATAGTTGTCACATTCACGCGCCCCGAGCTTTTTGCGCTACCAAGGAGAGACGTCGAGTGGAGGGAGCACACGCACCAGGCGCGGCGGCTGAGCCGCCAGAACAAGCACGAGCAAGCGATAGAGGAGATCAACAAGGCGCTGGAGATCCATTCGGATTATCCGGATTCATACATCCAGCGGGCGATCATATACAAGAACCAGGGTAACCATTTCAAGGCGATCAGCGATTATTCCAGCGCGCTGAAGATCAATCCGAATCTTCCCACCGTGCAGTACGATTTCGGGCAATCGCTGCGCGCGGTGAAAATGTACGAGCCGGCCATCGAGGCGTATCTCAAGGCAGTGGAGATCGATCCGAAGATGATAAAAGCGCACAACAACCTCGGGATCACCTATCGCCAACTTAAGCAGTACGAAAAGGCCGTGGAGTATTTCAAAAAAGTTATCGAAATCAATCCACGCTATACCAAGGCTTATAACAATCTTGGGGCGACCCTGGCCGAGGCGGGCGACCCCGACCGGGCGATCGAGTTCTTGGAGAGAGCCATAGAGATCGACCCCGGTTATGCGAACAGCTACAAAAACCTGGCAATGGTGCATGTGCAGAAGCAGCAGGTGCGAGCGGCCGCGGATGCTCTGGAAAAGTATCTGGCACTGGAGCCGCAGGACACGCACGCTCAAAATATGCTAGAACAGCTCATGTCGGTGCTGAGGAGCGACACGCTGCGGGCGCAGCCGTAAGCGCCCGAGGACGCCGGGGGTTGCCGGCAATGTGTTACGGCGCGTGCCGCCAAACGATGGATGTGGCAGCGCGGCGGGCGTCCCGGCACGGCAGACGTCAAAAGAGCTGCAGCAAGAATCCGGTGGTCACGTGGTAGAAGACGGGGTCCTGGTCGCGTTTTGCCGAGACGAAAAACAGGTCGCGGGAGTCATCGCCCGTCCAGAATTTGTTTATCTGGACGTTAAAATCCAGGTACCAGTTGGTGCTCACGCGCCGAAGGATACCGACACCGCCGTTTACGCCCAGGTAGTTGTCCGAAGTCTCGTTCTGGAAGAACCCCGAGTCGAGAAGCAGGCTGAACGTATACAGGCCGACGCCTCCGGTGATATACAGGTCGGTGCGCGGGCCCATGGCAAAGTCGATCATGGGCGCGACGGTGAGAGTCAACACCCGGGCGTTGACCTCGTCCAGCAGCGGAGGAAACGCTATTATCTTGTCGCCCCCGGTCTCTCCCATCAGGTACGTTCCCAGGACGATGTCCAACGAGAACTGGTCTTTGAAATGGTGTACCCAGCGCAGGGCCAGGTCCACGCCGTTGCCGAAGTTATTCTCCAGATCGCTTGTGGTCGCCACGAAACCTATTCTTACACCGAGCCTGTCGTTGCTCTCCTTGCGCTCCTCTTCCCGCGGGGGCCGCGGTCGCCGTGGCGGTTGCGCAATTGCATTCGAAACGAATAGTGATATGATGGCTGCTGTCAGTAGAAGATTTTTCATAACCCCAATCTAATAGGTGCGGCGTTGTCCGTAAAGAATGAAATTCCCCGCACGAGCTGGGAAGAACATTACCGCGACTACCAGTCAAAACTGGCGACGCGCTACCTGATACCCACGTTGCAGGAATGGGGCGTTCGCTTCGATGGGAGTACTGTCCTCGAGGTTGGCTGCGGAGACGGCGGTTGTGGCGCCGCCTTGTCGCACCACGGCAGCCACGTGGTGATGATGGATATCGAGGAACGACGGGTGGCGACCGCGGAGCGTTTGAATCTCAAAGAGGGAATCGATGCCAAGATGTTCGTGGGTGACATCCTGGACGCGGAGGGCGACGTCTACCGTGAGGGACCGTTCGACCTCGTGATGTTCCGCGACGTCATGGAGCATCTCGCCGAGCCTGAACGGGCTCTCGAGATCGTCCGCACGCACCTGACCCGGGAAGGCCGCGTCTTTGTCGTTTTCCCGCCGTACTATTCTCCCTATGGGGCACACCAACAGATTCTGCCCAGAAAAACCTTTGCCTTCATTCCGTATAACAAGCTGCCCTATTTGCAGCTCCTGCCGCGGGCATGGTTTCGCTCCTTCGTGCGGGGCGACACCGAAGCGCACAGGGAAGTCGAGCGTCTCAGCCGGATTCGCCTGACCCTGAGCAAGTTCGAGAGGCACGTGCAAGCGGCGGGTTTCCGCGTCCTGCGGAAGAGACTGTATCTTTCCCGTCCCAGCTTCGCACTCCGCTACCGGGCACCGGTGATCAGGGCATCTTTCCTGGGTCGGATACCGGTCCTGAACGAGGCAGTGGTGACGGCCGCCTATTATCTTCTCGAGCCTTTGGAAAGTAGAGGGACGCGACGGGTCACTTGAGGAGCATCATCTTGCGGGTGGCGATATTTCGGCCGTCGACGACGAGACGATAGAAGTAGATTCCCGAGGAAAGCGGCTCGGCACGGTCGTTGGTACCGTTCCAGCGCACAGTGTGCATTCCCGGACCCTCACGGCCCGGCTCCAGCCGCCGCACCCTCTTGCCGCGTACGTCGAAGAATTCGATGGCCACCCGCCCGGCCGCCGGCAGGTAGTAGGAAACATCCGTGACAGGATTAAAGGGGTTCGGGCTGTTCGGGAACAGCTCGGCCTCGCCGCGAGCAGCCGGCGTGTTGAACTGCATCATCGGCCAGGTGAATCGGTCTCCCTTTCCCCCGGAGCCGCCGGTGTCGAGGCGTTCGAAGGATTCCTGGATGTCGTCGACATTAATGTGGCCGAACGGCGCGACCGAATTGTCCATTATCTCTATATAGACATCCCGGCCGCGGTAAGGTGTGAGGTCCCAGTAGCGCCGGTCCATCGCGTCTGTGTTCCTGCCCGTCTCAGTGAAGAGGACTTCCTGAGTGTTCGTGTCGACCAGCGCCACGTAGCAATCCGCAGGGTAGTCGCCGCCGCCGACCAGCAGATTCATGGAATGGCCGACGATGGTAAATGTCCTGGACTGAATGGAGCCGACCGCGCCGTCGCCCAGAAACGAACCGGAACTGCCCGGCCCCAGGGGCCCCCCGTAATTCTCGAAAGAACTGATCCAGCTCATGCCTTCGAAACCGACGTCCACGCTGTCGCCTCGTACGGCGGGGTTGTTGAGAAACGTGGGCTGCGTGATGAAAGCGAAGCCTGATGTTGTATTCCAATCCGCCGCGAGCGGCCACGGTTTGTAGACGACGGGATCGTCGCCGAACCAGATGAGCGTGTCGAACCGGATCACGAACTGGTTGCTACCGTCGCCCCATTGATGAGCTGCGTGGCGCGAGAACACATAGTTCCCGTCGAAAGGCGTTACCTCGGGAGCGTGCCCGAAGTCGATGATGGAGCGGGTGCCGATATCCCAGCCATTGAACAGCGAATCGGACGCCATGTGGGACGTGCCGGCAATCGTTTCCTCGGTGAAAAACATGTGAAACTTGTCGTTGCGTTCCACACACTGCAACGATTCGAGCACGTGCCACGTGTCATGAACGTAGAGCGGCCCGATATCCGTCCAGTTCAACATATCGGGCGAAATCGCAAAGGCCACCGCCCCCTTGTTAAACCAGGTCTTGGCCGTGTTGATCATGTAGAACGATCCCTGGTACTCGAAAACATAGGGGTCACGACCGTGGCTGAACGCCGTGAGGCTCCATTCCGCCCAGGTCAAGGGATCCGGGTGGTAGACCGGCCACGGTAACTTGATCCAGTTGTACAGGTCAGCGGAGAGCGCGATGCCGGCTTGTTGCGACGCCGCCAGGTTTACGCCGGTGTAGTACATGATGTAATCGCCGCGCCCGGTGGGCAGCACCTGGGGAGCCCACATGGCCTGATCGTCCCACGTACCGGGCTGAATCGACAGCACCGGATCTTCTTGGGTCCAGTGAATCAGGTCCGGAGAGGTGGCGTGGCCGATATTGACCGCGGGATCACCGCGGAGGTAAAAGAGGTGATAAACGCCGTCCGCACGGATCAGCCCGTGGTCCTTGATGATCTGGCCGAACTCGACGAAAAACTTCTGCTCGAAATCGAACTTGACCAGCGCCGAAGCTTCGACCGCCGCGAACATGGGGATGACGAGCATGAATGCCTTTATCATCCTTCGCATGGTTGCGACGGGTTTGCCGAGCGGGATCGTGAGCGTTCTGGTCATGGCCGGGGAGCGGGTATAAAGTATAAAAAATATAA
>JAZGDW010000124.1:0-8036 GCA_036478295.1 Candidatus Krumholzibacteriia bacterium | reverse complement strand
GTCATAGAGGATATCAACAAGATCCCTTTTTTTTTGCCGGCCTGGGTGAAGGCCAGAGTCCTGCCGGTAGTTCCTCACTTGTTCGGCGCCACCGTATTCCGCGAAACGAATTTCTTGTTTGCCTGCTATGTTTACCTGTGGGAAAGACTGATACCCAGGGTCTTCCGAAATTGCCGTTTTGCGGTCATCAGTCCCAGCACGAGGGAAGACCTGGTGCGGCGGGGCATCGACGAGAAGAAGATTGACGTCGTGCTCTGCGGCCTCGATCACAAAACCTACCGGCGCCTGGACGGCGTAACGCGGTATGAGACACCGACCATCGTGCATTTCGGAAGGATGCGCAAGTACAAGTCGATCGATGTCGTCATCGAGGCCTTCGCACGCATCAGGCGAGAACTCCCCGACGCGAAGCTCCTCATCGTCGGTGATGGACCCGCAAGAGCGAACCTGGTCAAGCTCGTCGCGCGACTTCAACTGGGCGAGTCGGTCGAGTTCACCGGCGTAATCAGCACCCAAGATCTGGTCGAGGTGCTCAACCGGTGCCATCTTTTTCTGAACGCCAGTCCCAAGGAAGGTTGGGGTTTGACTGTGGTGGAGGCAAACGCGTGCGGCCTGCCGGTGGTCGCCAGTGATCGCCCCGGCCTCCGCGACTCGGTTCTCAACGGTAGGACGGGTTACCTGGTAGCATACGGCGATGCGCAAGCATTCGCCGCCCGGGCGCTGGAGCTTCTCGGGAACCGCGAGACATGGGAGCAGATGAGCGCGGCCGGCACCGAGTGGGCGCGGTCGTTGACGTGGGAGAAAACGGCCGCCGAAATGGAAGAGATTTTCCTGCGAGAAATGGATTGAGCCAGAGAGATCCACGATGCAGAAAACCCGACCGCTCATTCGACTAGGCATCAAGCTCGTGGTCAGCGCCGGGCTCCTGGGATTCCTGTTCGGAAAGATCTCCATAAGCGACATCTTCAACCTGGTGCGAACGCTTGATCGTCGTGCCGTCGCCGCCGCGGTAGGCGTGTTCTTTGCGAGTAACCTGCTCGGCGCCTTGCAGTGGCATCTGCTCCTCTCCTCGAGTGGGATCCGACTTTCCTTCGGCCGCTCGTTCCGCTTCTATTTTGTGGGCTTGTTCTTCAACAATTTCCTGCCCGCCAACATCGGCGGTGACGCGGTCAAGGTCTACAACGTCACTCGAATCGGGAGCAGCGTCTACCAGGTGGTCGCGGTCACGCTGCTGGACCGCCTGATTGGCATTTTCGCGTTGTGTCTTCTCGCTTCGGTGGCCACCTTGATTCTGCTCGGATCCCCACACGAGCTCGGGTCGCTGTGGCTCTACCTGGTGATCTTCCTGGGATGTATGACCCCCGCCCTGGGCTTCTATTTCTTCGACCCTCTGGGCCGGCTGCTCCGCGGGTTTATCGGCCTCATCCGTCCGCTGTCTTTCGACAAGAGAGGGGCTGCAATTCTAGACCAGATGGGGCAGTTCAAGTCTCGCCGGCTCTTCGTGATGAAGCTGATCCTGCTGTCACTGGTAATTCAGTCGCTGCGGATAACGACTCATTTGCTGGTCGGAATCTCACTGGGTATCCAGGTCGAAGCCACGATGGCGCTGGCCTTCTTTGTCTTCGTCCCCTTGCTCAGCCTTGCTATGATACCCCCCATAACTATCAACGGGTTAGGCGTGCGGGAAGCGCTCGGTATCCTGCTTTTCGCCCAGGTCGGCATCGCCCGCACCAGCGCGTTCACCCTGGAGTTCTTGACCTATCTCGTGGCGGTGGCCGTGAGTCTCCTCGGTTTCGTGTTCTTCCTGGCGCGGCGGGATGCCCTGCGGGAGCCAAAGGCCGATAGCGCTTCTATTTAGCGGTTGAAATCGCCGTCAGACATAGGGTAGGTTCTGGGCTGGCGAGCCTGGGGATGGGAACTCATTCTCCGTGTTGTCATAGAATTAGAGAGACCCCATTATCTAGAGAGCTGATTTAAGGTTAGAGCTATGGCTATCGGAAACGACAGAAACCGGTCCGGTGGGGCGGGGGTGAACCGTGGAGGCGCGGGCACGCCCCCGGACGACGGCCGTGGCGCGCTGTTTTTCAAGGTCGGCGCGATTGTGGCCTTTGTGGTGAGCCTGGGTGTCTACGCCAGGACGATGGCACCGAGCGCCTCGTTCTGGGACGCCGGCGAGTTCATCGCGTCGTCCTACACCCTGGGGATTCCTCACTCACCGGGGACGCCACTTTACGTGCTGCTCGGTCGGGTTTTTACGCTCATGCCCCTGCCGTTCTCGGTCGCGGGCAAGGTGAATTTTATCTCGGTGCTGTTCGGCGCCGCCGGCGTGTTGTTCGTCTACGTTCTGACAGTCCGTTTTCTCGATTACCTCCTGGGCAAGAGCGCTACGCTCGGCGACTCGGTAGTCAAGATTGTCGCTGCGCTGGTCGGCGCTATGTTCCTCGCGTTCAGCCATACGTACTGGACCAACGCGACCGAGGCCGAGGTCTATGCCCTGAGTGCGTTTCTGATGGGATTCATGACCTGGCTGGGTCTCAAGTGGGCGGACAACCCCACCGGGGAGAAATCCACATCCTTCATCTATCTCCTGTTCTACTTGCTCGCGCTGAGCGTGGGGTTTCACCTGGGAACGATCCTGGCATTCTCCGGCATATTCTTTCTCATCCTCATGACGCGTAAGAAGAGCTTCACCGACTGGCAGTTTCTGCTCGCCTGTTTCGGAATGGCCATCCTCGTGGCTGACGCGACGCTCTATCGCAACGGCACGGTAACGGTGGTTCTACTGGCGATCTTTGCGGTGACCCTGGTCTTGGCCGGTGCGACGTCCAAGTCTCGTTTCGCGGTGGTCTGTACGGCCCTGTTTATCCTGGGAGTCTCGGTTCACTTTTATCTCCGCCTGCGCTCCGCGCACAACCCCTTCATCGACGAAGCGAACCCCGAGACATGGCGCAATCTCTACGCGGTGCTGCGGCGCGAGCAGTACCCCCCGCCCAACGTCATGGTGAGAAAGGCTGACTTCGGCTTTCAACTTCAGCATTTCAGCGGTTACTTCCAAAGCCAGTTTCAGATGATGTCTTTCTACATCGGCAAGATGAATATGGGATCGGTTATCCCTCTGGCGCTGGGCGTGTGGGGAATGGTCGATCACTACGCCAAGCACAAGAAGACGTTCATCATGCTTTTTGCCACCTTTGCGGTGGTCAGCCTGGGCATGATTATCTATCTCAACTTCTCGGACGCCGAGGTACGGGAGCGTGACTATTTCTATTCGCCAGCCTTCTACTACTTCGCCGTTTTTATCGGCATCGGTGTCGGCAGCCTGTTGGCGGAGCTGAAGAAATTCGTTGTGCTGAAACGGCTCACCGTGACCGGTCCGGTTGCCATTGCGTCGATTGTTTTTCTGTCCCTGCCGCTTTTCACAGCTCGGCAACACGCACACACGCACGATCGGTCCAACGACTATGTGTGCCGCGAGTACGCCAAGAACATGCTCGTCGGCCTCGAACCGGATTGCGTGTTATTCACTAACGGTGACAACGATACCTTTCCACTGTGGTACATCCAGGAGGTGGAAAAGTATCGGAACGACGTTCGCGTCGTGAACCTCAGTCTTCTGAACACCCCGTGGTACCTGCGACAGCTGCGCGATAACGAGCCGCGGCTCGAGATCCAGTGGACCGACCAGGAGCTCGACGGGCTGAGGCCGTTCAGGACGAGGGACTATCCGGCCGGCGCCGCGCTTGATGGAGACGGCGACGGCGTGGTGTTGGTGCGTGACCAGGGGGTCCGTCATATTCTCGAGCACGTCTCGAGTCATCGCGTCATCTACTTCGCCGTCACGATACCACCTCACATCTACAAGCCGTACCGAGAGATTATCGAAATGGAAGGACTGGCGTATCGCGTAGTGCTAAGAAAAGGCACCAATATGATCAACGCCGAAAAGCTCGAAGACAACATCTGGAACAAATTCAGCTGGCAGAGTCTGCTGGACGAAGACTGGAAACGGGACGAAACCACCTATCAGCCGCCGTTCGTGGATCGGCTCGTGCAGAATTATGCGGCGGCTTTCACGCAGCTGGGGTTTCTCAAGGCGCAGGAGGATGATTATGCGGCGGCGGTAAAGAATCTCGAGGTGGCCCAGGAGATATCTCCGGATCTCGAGCCGGTCGTGAACTGGCTGGGCTGGTATTATCTCGAGAACGGCGATACGGCGAAGGCGCTCGCGTATTACCCAGAGCAGGTCAAGCGACGACCCGACAGGATCGATCTTCTCTACCGTGGCGCGGGAGTCTACGAGAGGGCAGGGGATATCCGCGGCGCGATAGGTCTCCTCGATCGTCTCATTCGCGAAGACCCGAATCACCGTGACGCGGTGCTGAGCGCTGTCGGAATGTTGGTCAATTACAACGAAACCCAACGGGCGATCACCTACATCGAGAACTGGCTTGCCATGCACCCCAACGACGAAGCGCTGCGGGGCGCGCTCGAAGGCATCAAGAATCCTGCTCTCCAACCGTCGGACGTACCCGAAGCGGGCCGGCAATAACACGACAATACAAATATGTCTAAAAAAGTGATTGTGACGGGCGTCGCTGGTTTCATCGGCTCGCATCTGTGCGAGGCGCTGCTGGACGACGGCTTTGACGTGGTTGGAATCGATTGTTTCACTTCGAACTATGATGTTCGCATCAAGAAGCACAATATTTCGCGATGCCTCGAGAATACCAATTTCACGCTGATCGAAGAGTCGCTCAATACCCTGGATTTCACGGAACTGGTTGAGGGGACCGATTACGTGTTTCACCAGGCGGCGCAGCCGGGAGTGCGGGACAGCTGGCAAAAAAAATTCGATGAATACGTGGATTCGAACATCCGCGCGACACATCGCTTGTGCGAAGCGTTCAGAGGCCACAACCTGAAACGACTTGTTTACGCGGGATCCAGTTCGGTCTACGGCGAAACCGCCGAGCTGCCCATGTCGGAGTCACACCCGACGAGGCCGCTGTCACCCTACGGGGTGACTAAGCTCGCCGGTGAAGCACTCTGTCTTCTGTACAAGCAGAACTACGGGCTGCCCGTGATTTCGCTGAGGTACTTTACCGTATTCGGGCCCAGGCAGAGAGCCGATATGGCGTTTCACAAGTTCATCAAGAACGCGCTCCACGGCCAGCCGATCGAGATCTACGGCAGCGGTACACAAACGCGGGATTTTACGTTCGTGTCCGACATTGTCGACGCCAATCTGCGGGCGATGGACTACGGGGGTGACGAGAGCGTTTTCAATATCGGCGGGGGAGCCCGAATAACTCTGAACAGTGTTCTGGATCTGTTGCTTGATGCGCTCCCCGGGGAGACGGACGTGCGTTACTGTGACACCATCAAAGGTGATGTCAGCCACACGTACGCCGACATTACGCTGGCCCGCGACCAGCTGGGTTATGCGCCGAAAGCCAACCTGGAAGAATCGATTCACAGTGAAGTCGAATGGATCCGATCGCTGCGTGGCACCGTGCCGGGTTACTGAGGAGTTGCCGATGATCTCGGTTGTGATTCCGCTGTACAATGAGGAGGGAAGCCTGCGCGAACTGTTCGACCGCCTCGAAGAGGTCATGGTCGGCATCGGCGATGACTACGAGTATATATTCGTCGACGACGGCAGCGTTGACAAATCGTTGCTCGTGTTGCGCGAACTGCACGAGAAATCGCCGCGGGTGAAAGTGATCAGTTTTCGGCGCAACTACGGCAAGTCTGCGGCTCTGTCGACGGCCTTCAAGGAAGTCAAGGGCCACTACGTGGTGACCATCGACGCCGATTTGCAGGATGATCCCGCCGAGATTCCCGCGCTTCTCAAGAGACTCGATAGCGGCGCCGATCTCGTTTCGGGGTGGAAGCAGGATCGCCGGGACCCGTGGACAAAGACCATTCCGTCAAGGCTCTTTAACGGGGCGACGGCGCTGCTCAGCGGTCTTCGACTTCATGACTTCAACTGCGGTCTGAAAGCGTACCGCGCCGAAGTCGTTCACGCCATCTCTGTGTACGGGGAACTGCATCGCTATATTCCGGTCCTCGCCAGCTGGCAGGGGTTCCGCGTGGAAGAAATGAGGGTCCGCCACTTCAAGCGAAAATACGGCAAGAGCAAGTACGGGGGAGAACGTTTCCTGAACGGATTCTTCGATCTGATCACGGTGATGTTCATCGCCCGCAGATCCTTGAGCCCTTTGCATTTCTTCGGTCGTATCGCGTTCGTGTTGTTCGTGTTGGGTGTGATACCGCAGCTCTACTTTCTCGTGCGGTATTTGGGCGGTGCCGGATTGCACGTGCGCCCGATCATGCTGACCGGTTTCGTCTTGATTATCGTCGCCCTCCAGATTGGATCGATCGGCCTGCTGGCCGAAATGATCTCGGCGAGGCTTGGGAGCGAACCCACCTACGCGCTCAAGACCCGTCTCACCACGGGGTCGGAATCCGACGTGCCGGGGAGCAAGAACTCGGTATGACGAAAAAGGTGTGTCTGGTGGGACCGGTGCACCCCTACCGGGGTGGAATCGCCCACTTCAACGCATTGCTGGCCGGTGAGTTCGCGGGTGATCACGACGTCCTCATCGCGAGCTTCAAGCGGCTCTACCCATCGTTCCTCTTTCCGGGCCGGACCCAGTTCGACACGGGTGGCTCGCCCCCCGCCGCCGAATCGATCAGGGTGATCGATTCGATCAACCCGTTCTCCTGGTGGCGGGCGGCCCGGACGATAGCGCACTTCACCCCCGATATCGTCGTCTTCAGCTGGTGGCATCCGTTCTTCGCACCCGCCTACGCGACCGTTATTTTCTTTTTGAAACGAATGGCTCGGGCGAGAATCGTGTTTCTGTGCCACAACGTCCTTCCCCATGAGTCCTCTGCGCTGGACAGGATGTTGAGCCGGATGGCGTACCGGCAGGTGAATCGTTTTCTTGTCCAGTCTCAGGAAGACCACCGCAGGCTGCTGGCAATGAAGCCGGCAGCGAGCGTCGAGGTCAGGCCACACCCGATCTACGAGTTCTTCAACCGGGGCGCATACTCGCGCGAGGCCGCGCGGCGGGAGTTGGATCTAGAGGGCCGGGTGATCCTCTTCTTCGGGTTGATCCGGCCGTACAAGGGGCTGAAGCTACTCATCGACGCCTTCGCGTCGGGCGCCGAGCAGCTGCAGGGCACGCTGCTCATCGTGGGTGAGTTCTACGAGAACAAACAACCTTATCTCGACCGCATCAGGGAATGCGGCGCGGCAGACAGCATCCGAGTGATAGACGCGTACGTTCCCGATGGGGAAGTGGAGAAGTATTTTCACGCCTGCGACCTCGTTGTCCTGCCCTACCTGTCCGCGACGCAGAGCGGCATCGTGCAGATTGCATACGGTTTTGACAAGCCGGTCGTCGTGACCGCCGTCGGCGGATTGCCGGATGTGGTGGAGGACGGCGTCACCGGTTTTGTCGTGCCTCCCGGCGATGTCGATGCCCTCGAGCGCGCCATGCGCCGCTTCTTCCAGGAAAACATGAGTGAGACGATGCAGCGTGGCGTTTCCGAGGCAAGAAAACGCTTCTCATGGGCGGCGTGCAAGGAAGCGCTTGTGGAACTGGGTCGCTAGCCTGAACCGCTGCGGGTATTCCCTCGGTCGGCATTCCAGGATTCACGGTGCGCCGCTTCACGTGTTATCATCGGTGAGAGGGAAGTAACTATGGCGAGCAAGAAGAACAAAAAGAGAGGACCGAAACCTGCGCCGCTGTCCACGGCGCCGGAAACCACCCTCGGCCCGACGCTCGCGCTGCGCTATCAGATACTGATCTGCGTTTTCCTGCTGGTGATAGCCATCTGCGTTATTTACCCCGAGTTGGTGTTTCAGAACAAGGTCCTGCATGCGGGAGATGTGGAGGCCTCGGCCGGTTTTGGTATTCCGATCCAGAAGGAGATGCAGGAAAAGAACGTCTATCCGTTGTGGAATCCGTATCTGTATGGAGGAATGCCGAGCTACGAGAGCCTTTCCTACACGCCCCACGTTTATC
>JAZGDW010000123.1:0-2255 GCA_036478295.1 Candidatus Krumholzibacteriia bacterium | reverse complement strand
GCGAGTTCCACACCCCGCACTATCACGTCGGCGCCGAGCGCATCACGTTGATCAACCAGACGCCTCCCGACGTCACCGGCCGCCAACGAGCAGTCCGGGCGGGCACCTTCAGCATTCGTCACGCCACCTTGAACCTGGGCGGCCACCCGATTGCATACTGGCCTTATATCCGAGGGCACGTCGGCACCTCTGAGACGGCGATCAAGAGCGTGCGCAGCGGTTTCAGCGATTTCTTCGGAGTGGAACTCGAAACGGATTGGGATTTTTTCAACGTACTGGCCCTGGAGACACCCGAGGGCTTCGATTCGACGTTAAGTCTTGACTACTTCTCGGAACGCGGCCCGGCGGCGGGCGTGGACGCCGTTTACAAGCGCGACAGGTATTTCGGGCTGCTTCGCAGCTACATTCTGACCGACCGGAGGACGGACTTTCTGGGCCGCGAGCGGGAGGAGCAGTCGGAAAGGGATGTGCGGGGAAGGTTCCTGCTCCGGCACCGTCAGTATTTGAGCAACGACTGGCAACTCTCGCTCGAGGTGTCGTACATCTCGGACAAGGGGTTCCTCGAAGAGTTCTTCGAGTCCGAGTTCGATAACCAAAAGGAGCAGGAGACGCTCGTGTACCTCAAGAAACAGCGCGAGAATTGGGCGTTTACCGCATTGATCCAGCGGCGCCTCCTCGATTTCACGACTCAGACGGAACGGCTCCCGGATCTGGGCATGTTCCTGGTCGGTGAACCGCTGGGTCCGCGTTTGGCCCAGGCGACGTGGTTCAGCGAGAACCGGCTGGGGTACGTGCGTTATCGCCCCGCGGATCAAACCTTCCTGGAACTGCTAAGAGACGGGCGCGCGGTTGGCTCCGGCTCGGTCGGCCGGGTTGACAGCCGGCAGGAAATCGGCGCGCCCCTCGACGTTGGCCCGGTTCGGTTCGTACCGTTCGTATCCGTGCGGGGCACCGCCTGGGACGACTCCCCGACAAGAGGCGGGCTTCTGCGCGTCTTGGGAACCTACGGCGTGCGAGGCGCCATGTATCTGTCACGCGTCTATCCCGATGCCCGGTCAACACTGTTTGACATCGACGGCGTGCGCCACATCATCAAGCCGGATATCACAGCCTGGGTCAGCCACACCAATCGCGATTCCCATGAACTGTTCCCGTTTGACGAAACGGTGGAGCGTATCGACGAGGTGGACGGCCTTGCCATAGGCCTGCGGCAGCGGTGGCAGACCAAGCGCGGCGGCGGGAAGACCCGGCGCACCGTGGACTTCCTTACGCTTGATGTCGAAGTGGGCCTGTTCAACGACGCCGAGAGCGACGAAATCACCAACGGGTACACGTCGTACAGCAGGCCAGAGAACAGCATCTCGCAGAACTATCTGAATTCCTCGTTGATCTGGCGGGTCAACGACCGAACCGCCCTGCTGGGCGAACTCAACTATGACCCTAACGACCAGGAGGTGGATATCCTGAACGTGTCATTGGTTGCGGAACGCTCGCCGCGCCTCAGTTACCTCATCGGATACCGTTTGATCGAGGAGAGCGATTCCGAGTTGCTGGGCTTCGATATGAACTACCGGCTCACCGAGAAGCACACCCTGGCGCTACGCGAACTGTTCGACCTCGGGGAAGGGCGGTCGCTGGATTTCACCGTGGCCCTGATCCGAAAGTTCCCCCACTGGTTCGGGGCGATCTCGTTAGCCTTTGACGAGGCGGAGGATGATTTCGGCATCTCGGTAAGCGTCTGGCCCGAAGGCCTGCCGCAAGCAGCGCTCGGCTCGCGCCGCTTCACCGGACTCGGCAGCAGCACGCGCCTCCGCGGCAGGTAAACGAATGCGGAATGCAGAAAGGAGAGCGCAACACTCCTGTTTCCGCCTTCACAATTCAGCATTCCGCTGTGCGGTTTATCTCTTTCTTGCGGTCCGTCTCTTCGTCGATTTGGCAGAGGCGCTCTTTTTCTTCGCCCTTCTGGACGCCGCCTTGCTCGCCTTAGCCTTGGTGGCCCCGCCCGCTTTGGGGGCCCGGGCAGCCTTGACAGCGCCTCTTGATCTGGCAGTCCTGGAGGCAGCCTTCCTGGTTCTCGAAGCTCTCGCGGTCGTCTTACCTTTTGCACGCTTGCCGGTTGTCGCCGTTATCTTGGCCAATGGCGGCTGTATAACCACCTCGTTAACATCCAAAATCCGCAAGTTGGCGTAGTAGCCGTCCCTGTGGAGGCGCTGAAACTGAGACTCCGCCTCCTCCCGCTCTGCGGTCTTGAAGAG
>JAZGDW010000122.1:0-5320 GCA_036478295.1 Candidatus Krumholzibacteriia bacterium | reverse complement strand
AACATTCCCTGGACCAGTCTCAATCCCGCCAAGGGCGCGGATCCCATCTCGATAGCGGACATCATGGAAGAAACGTTCAACGTCAAGTCACAGGAAGGCTTGATGGACTTCTCGAACTGCAAGACGGCCGTCATGTACTGCAACGGCATGTGGTGCGGGCAGTCCCCGAACAACATCAAGAACCTGCTGAGGTTCGGATACCCGGCGGACAAGATCAAGTGGTATCGCGGCGGCATGCAGGACTGGGAGATCCTGGGCCTTACGACAGTGAAAGGCGGAGGTTGAGCGCCGCAAAGCCGCGTTCATAGAGAGGACGACGGGGGCCAGAAGGCCCCTGTCGACCTTGATATGGAGCGAACCGTGCACGCCCGGGTACTGCCGAAAGAGGTGGCCGGGAGCGACTGACGAATGCCCTATTACGTCTACGAGATTTTCCCGCCCAGGCGCCTGGAGCTGGTGGACGGCTTTGCGGCCTACCGGGAAGCGAGAACACGTGCGAGAGCACTACGCGCGGCCCTTGGGGCGGATGCAGAGCAAAGCGTCAGGGTGATCTATGCACAGAGCACCGAGGAGGCCACGCGCCTGCTCACAGAGGCTCGGGAGGCCCGCCCCCTGGGCGAGGAATAGCCGCGATTTCCAGACCCGTAGCGTCCGAACGTCTTGAACATCTGCCACTATTGATATATAAAAAAAAGCGAATATGTTAGCCGTGGAGGAGCCAAATGTCTGAATTCGACCAAGAGCTCGACGCATGCGGTCTGAACTGCCCTCTCCCCATACTCAGGGCAAAGAAGACCCTCGGTAAAATGTCCAGCGGACAAGTGTTGCGCATCGTCGCCACCGATCCCGGTTCCGTCAAAGATTTCGAGGCCTTCTCCAGGCACACGGGAAATCCGCTTCTGGACTCCCGCGAAGAAGAGGGCAGGTTCTTTTTTCTGATGAAGAAGGGCTGATCCGACCCCGCCATACCACCTGTCCTATCAACCGTTCTTATGGTCAGAACACCAGGTTGACGACTGAGAGCATCACGACCAGAAACAGTACGGTCATGATGCTGCCCGCGCGGATGAAGTCGGCGGTGCTGTAACCCCCCGCACCCATAATCAGCGCGTTGACCTGGTGCGTGGGCAGAATGAAAGAGTTCGACGTGGCGAGGGCCACGATCAACGCATACAAGGCGGGATCGGCCCCCACATTCACGGCGATGTTCACGGCCAGGGGAACCAGCAGCACGGTCGCCCCTACGTTGGACATGACCAGCGTGAAGGCGGTCGCGAGCACCGCGACGACGGCCTGCAACACCCAGCCCGGTACATCTCCGATTAGCTCCAGCGTTTTCTGCGCCATCCACGCGGCGGTTCCGGTGGTCTCGACGGCCACTCCCAGGGGAATCAGGCTCGCGAGCAGGAAAACCGACTGCCAGCCTACAGACTTGTACGCCTCTTCGATGGATAGAACACCCGTGGCGATCATACCGATGGCGCCGACGAACAACGCGAGAGAAAGTCTCGTATCGGTGAACAGAATCAGGCACAGCGCCAGCAGGAAGAAGGCGAGCGCGTGAACGACTTTTTTGGGACGAATCGTTTCCCGTGGAAAATCCGTGATAACCGCGAAGTCGCTGGATTTCGATAGCTGCAGCAGATCTTCCCAGGCGCTGTGCAGCACCAGTGTATCGCCGGCTCGCAGCTCGATGGAACGAAGATGATCGCGGATCGTTTCCCCACCGCGATGAAGCGCGATGGCGCTGGCACCGTAGCGTGATCGCATGCGAATATCGCCGAGGGTCTTGCCGATGACACTCGCGCCTGGGGGTATGACCGCTTCTGAGATTCCGGAGCGGGTGGGATTCAGCACGTCGACGAACGACTGCGATGTCCTTTCCCGCGAAAGCAGATTTGCCCGGGTGAAGTCTTTCACGTCAGCGGGCGTTCCCATGAGCGCGAATATGGTCCCGACCCAGATCATCTCCTCGCGAGGCGGCGCGATTGTAAGCTCGTCTGCATTACGAATGCCGACGATGCAGACGCTGCCGTTTTTTTCCTCGAGCTCACCCACGGTCATTCCGATAACCGGACTCTCGAGGGTTACCTTGGCTTCGAATACTTCGCCGTGTATTCCATAGACCTTCTCGAAGTACCTGCTGGTGGCGCCCGGGTCCGCTGACGCTCCTTTCTTAGGCAGGACAAATCGTCCGGCAACGACAAAGTAGCCGATGCCCGCGACCACCAGCGCCAGACCCACGGGCGTTACCGAGAACAGGTTGAAGGTATCCATGGGACTGATACCAGCCGGTAGCAACTGGTTGGAGGTCTCGATAAGGTCGTTCAATAGAATCAGCGGGCTGGACCCAATCAGTGTCAACGTGCCGCCAAGAATGGCGCAGAACCCCATGGGCATGACCAGTCGTGACATGGGGATCCCGGTTCTCGTCGAGATTCGACTGACTACCGGCAGGAACAGAGCCGCCGCGCCGATGTTCTGCATGAAGCCGGAGATCACCCCGACGACACCTGACACGATGGGGATGATTCTCTTCTCGGTGCTACCGCCCACGCGAAGAATGTAGGCCGCCAGTCGACTCATGACGCCGGTGCGGTCGAGACCGGCGCCGATAATCATTACCGCGATGATGGAGATGACGGCGTTGCTCGAGAAGCCGTCGAACAGCCGATCCGAAGGAACGATTTCACTGAGGCCGAGGATCACCATGACGATGATCGCAGCCACGTCCACGCGCACGACTTCAAATGCGAATAGATAGACGGTGAACGCCAACACGGCCATCACCGACACCATGTCTGTGGTCAGGGCAACCTGTTCCATCTTCTATTCCGCCAGTTGCCCGAATGAGGGCGCGCGGCGAGATCTCATGGCCTCAGAGCGAACGGTATCCGGTCGCCTGAATCACTGCACGCTGCCGAAGGACTTGTCGATACTCCCGGCCGGCGGCTCGAGTCCAGCCATGCGACATCCCTGAGCGACGGGCCCGCCGGGAAACAGCAGGTAGACGTACTTGACTCCGCCCATAGCATGGAATTTTTCGCCTAACGCATCATGCAGTTCCCGGGTGCGGGGCGTCTCGGCTTTCGCGTAATACTCCTGCACGGCACGAATCGCCTGCCAGTGATCTTCGGTCAGCTCGATACCCTCTTCCTTCGCCGTCTGCTCGGCAACGGTGGCGCTCCAGCTCGCGGGGGCGTCGGGAAAATTTGCATCGACGCTATCGCCACTGCGTCCGTGAAGAATATCGTCTCTCGTTTTCGCCATGATTATGCTCCTCCCGAAGAGATTCTATAACGGAATTGTCACCAGACAGCAACCGACGGCAGTGGACCTCGGCACCGTTTGGCCGCCGACGAGCCGGTGGCAACAGCTAACGGATGCCGCTACAGTGACCACCCATCTCGGGATACGCGTACCTGGTGCGAACGCGAATCATAATCGTCATCACCGCCTTACTCGGCTTGTGGACGTGGCTGTGCCCCGGCGCGCTGGCCGCGGAAACCCTGCGGGTCGACGCGCAAGCCGGCAACTGCAGCGACACGGGCGGAGCCCCCTACTGCCGTATTCAGGCGGCCATCGACCGGGCGTCGCCTGGCGCGACGGTGGAGATTGCCGCGGGCGTCTACGAGCTGTGGGGAGAGTCATTATTCATCGAAAAGAGTCTTACGCTGAGAGGTGCAGGCGCTGATCGGACCGTCCTCGATGGAAACGGCAGGCACCCCGGGCCCCTCATTTCTATTGCCGACACTGCTGCGGATGTGAGCATACGCGCACTCACGCTCACGAACAGAATGCGAATCGTCTCGCCCATCGCGGGAGCCGGTGGCATCGACCATTTCGGGCAGCGACTCACCATCGCGGACACGACGATCCACGGTAATCTGGGAGGAATGGGTGGCGCCCTTCATGCGGGCACCGACTTTGGTTCCGTGATACTCGAGAATGTGACGCTGTCCGGAAACGATGCCCTGGTTGGCGGAGCCATTGATTTTCGAGACGCGCCTGATGCCCGTCTCGAGGTTACCGGCAGCAGCATCCTCGACAACTCCGCCATATTCACGGGGGGCGGTGTCTTCGTGCGCGACGTGGGCACCGTCGCCTTCACCAACGTCACATTGCGCGGTAACCAAAGCGGCAATCGAGGCGGCGGGATCTTTCTGGTGTCACAGAATGAAGCGGGGCACCTGAATCTACGCGACTCGACGGTCACCGGAAATTGGTCGAAAGGGGGCGGCGGCATCGATACCAGTGGCGATGAAATCGAAGTTCGATTGAAAGGTGTCGTGCTGGCTGGCAACAGCAGTCAAAGCAATCCCGCCAGCAGCGACTGCCGGGCCGACTCCGAGAACGCGTTCATATCCCTCGGCGGTAATCTGGTAGGCAACGGCGACGGCTGCAGCTTCCAGCCCGTCGAAGGTGACACCGTCGGCACCACCACCTCCCCAGTCAAGCAACGCAGCCCGTAGGTTGGGCTGAGCGAAGCGAAGCCCAACAGACCAGCCCTTCCGTGGGCACCCACGCCGATCTTGGTTATCATCTCCCCCATGGCCGACGACTATATCCCAGTTGTGAAAACCGGCGACCTGCCGCCGGGGAAAATGATTTGTGTCGACGTGGCCGGAAAGCGCATCCTCGTCGCCAATGTCGATGGCGTCTATTATGCGACCGACGACACCTGTACCCACGAAGATGCTTCCTTGTCCAGCGGCTCACTGAGCGGTGAGCTGGTGAAATGTCCGTTGCACGGTAGCCGCTTCAGTCTACGTACGGGAGAGCCCATGGAAGATCCGGCCGAGGAGAGTCTGCGCTGTTTTCCGGTGGAAGTGCGCGACGGCGACGTGCTGGTTGGTATCGGGTAATGACGAGCAATGACTGACGTGACACCAAATGAGATGAACGACGCGGAAGTGGCGATGCGTTCCTACCTGCAACGCATCGCCACCGGACCCGAGCTCAGCAAGGACATCTCTCTGGAAGAAACCCGGCACGGAATGGGCCTGATCCTCGACGGAAAGGCTGATCCCGTGCAGGCGGGGATCTTTCTGATTGCGCTACGCATGAAACGGGAGTCGGACGACGAGACGCGGGGTATGCTGGAGGCAATTCGCGACGTAACCCTCAGGGTCGAGGCGCCAGTCGACGAAGTGCTGGACATGGCGGACCCATACGACGGTTACAACCGCACGCTACCTGCTGCACCGTTTTTGCCGCCGGTGCTCGCCGCCTGCGGCGTGCCGGCCTTCTCCCACGGCGTCACCAGCGTGGGTCCCAAGTTCGGCGCTACCCACAGTCAGGTGTTGCAGGCGGCGGGCAT
>JAZGDW010000121.1:0-4627 GCA_036478295.1 Candidatus Krumholzibacteriia bacterium | reverse complement strand
GTGCCATGCGGGAGAAATGGATGGTTTTCTCGACGCCCTCGATGAGCATCACCGCGCCCGTGGCTTCCAGTTGCTGCAGTGCGTTCGGCTCCCCCTGGATGAGGAGGACGTCACCGACCTGCAGTTTTTTTTCACGCAACCGCACCTGCAGGTGGCGTCCCATGCGCTGGATGGCCAGTACTTTGATGTCGTAGAGCCGGTTGAGACCGATGTCCCTCAGCCGCTGGTTGAAGAACTGGGAGTTCGGTGTCACCACCGCCTCGACGGTCATGAGATCGATGCGGCTGATCTTGACTCGCCTGTCGTCCTCGACTGCGGACGCCAGATCGAGTCCCTGTTTCTCGAGCATGCGGTGGATGATCTGCGGACTGCCTTCGATGAGCAGCATGTCCTCAGCCTTCACCTTCTCTTCGAGCGGCGGCCGGAGGGACACGTCTTCGTCACGTACCAGTTCGAGGATCTTGACCCCCTCGAATCCTACCAGCAGGTCGCCGAGCGTCTTGCCGACGAATGTGCTTTTGTGCTGAACGACGATCTCGGTCACGAAATTCGTCCGGTGCTGTCGCTCCAGCACTTGGCTCAGCACTTTGCGCGACGGCAGGATCTTGTCCGAAAAGAGAAAAAGGAACGTACCGCCCAGGATCAAGTAACACAGGCCCATCGGTGTGAATTCGAATACGCCGAAGCCCTCACCACCGGAGTGGCGGAACAGGCCGTCGACCAGAATGTTGGTACTGGTCCCCATCAGCGTCAGCGTCCCACCGAGAATCGAGAAATAGCTCAGCGGGATCATCACCTTGGAGGGGACCAGGTTATTCTTCTGGCACAGTTTCAGCACTACGGGGATCAGGATGATGACCACGGGTGTGTTGTTGAGAAATGCGCTGAGCACGGCCGTCAGCAGCCCCACGGTCAGAACCAGAACCGCCGGGCCCGAAAAGGTGAGTTTGCTTGCGAACCGCGTCAGATAATCCAGCGCTCCTGTTCGCACCAGACCCGCGCTCAACATCAGCATGCCCGCCACGGTGATGGTGACATCGTCGGAGATGCCCGCCAGCGCTTCGGCCGGGTCCAGTATGCGAACGATGGGTAGCACGACGATAACGAGCAGCGCTGTGAGCTCGATACGGATGACCCGCGTAATCAGCAGAAAAACCGCGGCTACCAGGATAATTGTAAGAAGGACGATGTTCATGGTTTAGTGTCGGCATCCTCACGTCGCCAGCGCGCGAAGGATCACCAAGGTTGCGCCCCAGCCACTCCGGTCGCCGGCCAGGCGGTACGACTCCACATACGGCAGCTTATCGAGAACGGCGTGCACGGTCTCGCGAAGCGCGCCCGTTCCCTTGCCGTGGATGATCCGCACTTCGAGGATCCCCCGGCCACGACATTCGGCCAAGTAATCGGGCACCAGCTCTTTGACGTCGCGCGGTTGGAACGTGTGCAGATCCAGCGTCCCGTCGATGGGAATCTCAATGGGGTCGTAGTCGTCGTTCACGCCCTGGCCCTTGCTCCTTGTGCTGTTTGGCCCTCGATGCTTCTGCGACGCCCGTTTCTCATGCGAGGTTCCCTCTCGACGTCTTTCCCGCAGCCGTTTCTCTCTCGATGCATCACGCCCGCCCGAGGTCGGCTGTAATTCTATAATTGACAAGCGGGTATGTCAACCTGGTGTTTTATTGTCCGGTTATGCGCTCTCTCGGTCACCCGCAGCGAGCTCCGGCGCTGTGATTCCGCCGGGCACGTTCCTGCACTTTGACAGCATGCTGTCGTAATGACAGCATGCTGTCATCTTGGTAGTATGCTGTCATCTTGGTAGCATGCTGTCATTTTTGATTCGCGGTGAGCACTAGAAGAATCCCCCGAAGCGAAACCCCACACCGAGCACGACGAAGAGAACGGCGAGCACCGTCACGGATATCATGTGCAGCGCGAGCTCGCGCAAACGGTCGGCGTTCAGCCTCGGGATGAGGCGAAGACGCGCGTCTACCGCCAATAGCAATGTCAATACCAGCAACACCAGCTTGAGAAAAATGTGGGTTGATTGCACGGTGTCGAACGTGAACCACTGAGAGACGACTGGCAGCCTGATGTGCGCGAGCCACAGGCCAGTCACCACTTGCACGAGAAGCGCCGGGATGCCGATACGCTCGAACCGTGACTCGAACTGCTCGATCAAGCCCGGGTCCTTTTCCTTGAGCGCCCGCGGCAGGAAACCGATTACGAGAACCAGGTGGCCGCCGGTCCACACCGACGCCCCGAGAATATGCATGATAATAAGAAAAGCGTACACGGTTGTGTTCTCCGGCGGGCTTCATTCCGCTTTTTGTGGATGACTGTCGAGGATGCCGTGAAAGCATACCTGGCACGCTTGACGTCGGTGCGGTGTTGTTCTACAGCCTCGCGGTGCCCGTCGACCGGACCGCCGCGCTATTCCACGACCTCGAATGACGAATCCGCTTCGCCGCCTACCGACAGAATGAACCGCCGGTAGTAGGCGTACAGGAGGCAGGTCATCGGCAGGGCGATCAAGAGTCCGAAGACACCGAGGAGTTTCCCCCAGATAGAAAGCGACAACAGGATCACTACGGGGCGCAGGCCCGTCACCTTGCCCATGATCCTGGGCATGAGAACCGCACCCTGCACGACCTCCGTCACGACGACCACGACGGTTACCAGCGCCAGGGATAGCCACAGGCTTCCCCCCGTTTCCAGCGCGTGGATGGTCGCGAAGACATAGGCCGGGATCAATCCCACCACCTGCAGGTACGGCACCATGTTGAGCAACCCGATAAAGAGTCCCAGCAGGATTCCCATGGGCAGGCCGATGATCCAGAAACCGAGCGCGTAGAGGATACCAACGATAAAGGCCATGGCGGCCTGTCCGCGAAAGTAGCGGTTCATGGCGTTCTCGAAATCCGCCAGAAAGTCGGCGACGGGCTTGCGGTACGTCGGCGGCAAGAGCGCCCGCCAGCTATGGCTGATCATCTCATAGTCAATAAGCAGGAACACCAGGTAGAGACCGATAATGGTCAGCCCGACCAGCGCGACCAGAAAATTCGCCGTGCCGGTGATGAGCCCCCATACGCCGGGCAGCACCTTTTGGCCGACGGCCTTGACGACATCCGCGAAGTTCTCAGTCTTGAAGAACGCCTGCACGTCATCGCGCGCGACCAGGTCCTTGATCGCCTGCCATAGGTTCGGCGGCAATCGCTCGGCCGCCCGCTCGGCGATATCCGAATTGTGCACGATCTCGGAGAGAATCCGACCCATGTCGGCGACCTCGTGCACCACGATCGGGATGAAAAACCACCACAGCCCAGACGCGACGATGCCGACGAGCAAAAGGCTCAGCAGCACCGCCCACCCGCGCTTGTGGATCCTCTTTTGGATGCGCCGCACCAGTGGAATGATGAGATAGGCAAGGAGCACTGCTGCAGCGAATGGAATCAGGACATCGTTCAAACGACCCATGAGCCACACCAGGGCCCAGATGAGCGCGGCTGCAATGCCGATGCGAACCACGCGGTCGAACGTATAGGGTCGCTTGTCCAGGATCATTCCCTCGTGGCTACATCGAATCGTCGCCCGCGTCGTCGCTCGTGCCGCGGTCGCTGCTGTCATCCGCTACCGTGACCTGCGGCCACGGGCCGGTGATTGCAAACGTTATTCCAGCATCCTGGATGTTGACGAACAGCGTCGTGCCGTCGGGCGAAAACGTCGCCCCGGCGAACTCGCCGGCCAGCTGATGGCGCGCGATGGGGTAAAATTCGCCCGTCAGTGTCATGCATATCAGGTGTACCTTGCCGCTCTTGTGATCCTCGCACAACACGACGTCTCCCCAGGGCGCCCTGGTCAGGTTGTCCGCTGCGGTCATCAATCTTGGATTGTTGGGTTCGGCGAACAGCTCTACGGTACCGGGGTCTTCATGTTCCCTTGCGGTTCCTTCGAAGGGGCTTGGCACGTACCGCCAAATTTGGCCGATGCGCTTGCGCCCGCCCTTCGTGCACGCGACAAACACCGCTCCGTCCACGAGACACATCCCCTCTCCCCCGGCAAAGCGAGCCGCGCCCGCGCGAAACCCCCGGTAGCGCAGGTCGTTATCCGGTGAGTCGATGTCTTCGAGATCGATCCACTCGACCGCCATCTTCTTTCCCTCGGGGATGGGCCGCCGGCGTCTCGTCCAATTGCGTGTGTCGGTGCTCGGTTTTCCGGCGATGGCGAGTGCCTGCAGCTTGCCGCCCTCCCGCAACCGCCCCGGCTGGTCGGGAATGAAACGGTAGATGAGTCCGTCATCCAGGTCCTCCGTCTGGTACACGATCCCGGTCTCGGGGTCGACGCATACCGCCTCGTGGTAGAAACGCCCCATGGCCTTCAAGGGAACGGGATCGGTAAGCCCCATCTCGGCCGTCGCGGGGACTTCGAAATTGTAACCGTGCTTCTTGGCGGTGGTAAATTTTTTCGTCTTGTCTGCCTTCTGTTCCGTCTCCTCGCAGCTGATCCAGGTATTCCACGGCGTGGTACCCCCCGCGCAGTTCTGAACCGTCCCGGCGAGGCTCAAGAACTGGGATTTCAAGGTCTGGGTCCGCGTGTCGAAGAGCAGGGTGGTGGTGCCGCCGGGCATGGGATG
>JAZGDW010000120.1:0-20463 GCA_036478295.1 Candidatus Krumholzibacteriia bacterium | reverse complement strand
GCAGCACGCCACCGGGCAGCAGGTCAACGAACGTGTTGCCG
Source organism: Candidatus Krumholzibacteriia bacterium (assembly GCA_036478295.1). GTDB lineage: Bacteria > Krumholzibacteriota > Krumholzibacteriia > WVZY01 > WVZY01 > JAZGDW01. Next base: position 20,422 of record JAZGDW010000120.1, on the reverse strand, counting down.
GCCACGGACTTGTCTCCGACTCTGCGCGGGTAGCCGCCGTTGTTCTCGGCGGCGAAATCCTCAAAGGCCTTTTGAACCGCGTGGGCATTCGCGATGACCCGGTCATCCGGTGTGGGCTGCACGCCGGCCGGGCCCCCGTCACAACCGTATCCCCATATGACCAGGAGCGGCAGCAGCATGTGTAATAACCAGGGTTTATTCATCTTACCTACCTCCCTCCCTGCGGAAGGAGCCAGCTAATAAGATGAGCAAGTCAGGGACCAACCGGTGGTCGGTCGTGGCCAGGGGCGGCCAGTGAGTGGCCCGCATCTTGCGCCGGCCTCCTCGGCGGCACACCGGGCATTGTCGGTGCGGCCGCAAAGGAGTATCGAGATGTTCCGCATCACAAGTCTGCGATGGACCGGTTTGCTGCTCGTCATCGGTGTGTGTCCATTGCTCCTGCAGTCGTGCAGTTCCAACGGCAACCCGTTCATTCCGATGCAGACCGCCGATCCCATACCTGTCGATTGGTACTGGCAGAACCCACTGCCGCAAGGCAACCCGCTCCACGACGTGGCATTCATCAATACAAATGAGGGCATCGCTGTCGGCGACGTGGGGACGATACTGATTACCGCGGACGGCGGAGCGACCTGGTCGCGGCAAGACAGCCCAACGATGCTGGGCCTCAGAGACGTTCTTGTCACCGGCACCAACACCTGGACCATGGTGGGAGACGCCGGGACGATCGTGCAAACCACGGACCGTGGGGTCACCTGGACCGCTCCCAAGACGGGAACCTTGAACCAGCTGAACAGCGCGCACTTTGCAGACACGGGAACCGGAGCTGCCGTTGGGATACTGGGGACGATCTTGCGTACGACAGACGGGGGCGCGACCTGGGCCGTGCAGAGCAGCGGGACCATCAACACGTTGAACGGCGTTTTCTTCACCGACGCGAATAGGGGGATAGTGGTTGGGGATTTCGGAACCATGCTGCGTACGACTGACGGGGGGAAAACCTGGACGGCGCAGAACAGCGGCACCACTGCCGCCTTAAATAGCGTTTTTTTCACCGATGCCAGCACGGGGTTTGTGGTTGGGGGGGCACCGGGGACGGTAGGATTCTCCACACCACGGACGGCGGCACGAGCTGGACGAGCCGGGGGGTCGGACAGAATGGCTTTCGAAGGATCTCGTTCGCAAATGCCGGCTACGGAATCGCGGTGGGCGACATGGGTGTCATCGCCTGGACGTACGACTCGGGCACGACCTGGCAGGACTCGGTAATTGGAGGCGGTTACGGGGACAACCTCTTCGGTATTTCGTTCAGCGACAGCACGTCCAGCGTGACGGTCGGAGACCTCGGCCGGATTCTTCGCACGACGGACCGTGGCAACAGCTGGTCCGACCAGCTAGTACGGGTCACGTCGGCATCGTTGCATAACGTCTTTTTCACGGATGCTGATACAGGAACGACTGTAGGATCGAGCGGGACCATCCTGCACACGACTGACGGCGGGTCGACCTGGACGCCGCAAACCAGTGGCGTGTCGGCGCGTCTCTACGACGTGTTTTTCAGCGATACAAACACGGGAACCGTGGTGGGACAATCCGGCACCATCCTGCGGACAACCGACGGCGGAGCCACCTGGACCCGCCAAAACAGCGGCACGGCGTCGACCCTGCGCAGTGTGCATTTCATCGATACCGACACGGGAACGGCCGTAGGCGGTTCGGGTGCCATTGTCGGAACGGTCGATGGAGGTACGACCTGGACCGTGCAAACAAGCGGGACGTCGAGGTCCCTAAATGGCGTTTTCCTTATCGATGCCAACAATGGAATCGCGGTGGGAGCCTGGAACACAATCCTGCGGACCACCGACGGGGGAACGACCTGGACCCTCCTGCCGCCACCAAGCTGTTCCCCAAACGGCGTGTTTTTCTCAGACGCAAATATCGGAATGATCGTGGGGAATTGCGGCGTACTGCGAACGACCGACGGCGGGGCGACGTGGACCCGTCAACAGTTTCCGTACGGGGCCACCTTTCTGCAGGACATGTCGTTCAGCGACGCCAACAACGGAATGGTGGTCGGGTGGCTTGGCGTGGTGTATCGGACTGCGGACGGCGGAGCGACCTGGGCCCGCCAGCCCAGCAGTACCGAACAGCTCTTCTTGGGCGTCTCGCTCGTCGACGCAAATACCGCCATCGCTGTGGGGAGTCGGGGATTAATCCTGCGAACGGACAACGCGGCCGGCAGATAGCCGCAGCACGTGCGACAGGTTCGCCGGCCGATCGTCGGGCCGGATCATTCTGCGCTTTCCGCCGCGGCAAAATGGGCGAGCGCCTCGTCCACCGTCACGAAGGTTTTCCAGACCTGGTCGAGCTTGAGCAGGTGGATCACCTCTTCGAACTTGCCGCCACCGTGCACGACCAGCAGCTCGCCGCCGGCGCTTCCCAGGCGCTTGTAGGCACCGATGAGGCTGCCCCAACCGGAACTATTGACATAGTTCACTTTAGTCAGGCTGACGATGACGCGGGTGGTCCTTCCCAGCTGGAGGGACTGAAAGAGATCCTGCAACTCCTTGCGCTCATCGTGCTGTACCTTGTAGGAACGGCTGAAGAGAGGCCCCTCCAGTTCCAGGATGACGATACCGTTATGTTCCCTTTGCTCGACTTTCACGCCTGCATCCCTGTGGTAATGATGATCATCCCCACCTATAGGGTACGCCCGCTTCTTGTTGTATGCCAACAAAATCCAAGGTTGTGCAATATTTCACTTGACAGGTAAGGAATTATCGACTATATTGGCTATATAAGTAATCATTTGATTACTTAATGCGCACCCCATTGATTCCCCAAGGGGTTACGTGATACGAAGGGGTGTATGACGATGCCCACCCACAATCGCGACGTGTTTCATGCCGTTGCCGATCCCACCCGCCGGGAAATTCTCGAACTGCTAGCGACCGCCGATATGCCGGTTCACCAGCTGGCCCGCCATTTCAACATAAGCCGGCCTGCGATTTCCGCGCATCTGAGAGTGCTGCGAGAGACGCACCTGGTCAACGAACACAAGTCCGGACGCGAGCGCGTGTATTCGCTGACGCCGGGGCCGCTTCGGGAAGTACGGATCTGGATCGCCTATTTCGATCCCTGTTGGGATCTCCGGCTCAAGCGTCTCAAAACACACCTGAACGGCAACCTGCACCGCAGCGAGGAAGCATAGGTCGAATCCGTAGACTGAGCGGGTCGCAAGGACGAGAGAGCTCGTACCCTGGTGCATAACCAGCGTTTGGATCGAATCGGTACTTTGCGCTGGTCGACGACGACGACTACGTTGAAGCTTGCGGCACGCACCTGCTTGACGGATTCCAGCGGAACTGGTACGCTATCAAACAGTTGACCCCACATAACCTGCCCCGATGAGGAGGCCCGCTATGAATTACCGCGTGCTGGCCCCTGTGGTAGCAGCGGTGGCGCTACTGTTGTCGCCGTCCTGCTCTAGTGATCCCACAATAATCGTTCAAAATGCCCCGGATCAAGGCGTTGCGATCATCGATCCGGCGGGCTCGGGCACGTTTTCGCTCGGCACGGTCGAGGCGCGTGGCGGTGGAGCGATTCGCGTCGACGGGACGAATCTCCACTTTGATCCCACGAGCGAGGTGTTGTCGTTTGACCTGACACTCACCAACGCCTCCAACCACGACATCCCGGCGCCCATCCGCTTCGTCATCAGTTCGATCAATCCCGAGATCGCGCGTCTTCTCAACGCGGACGGTCCCGGCCCCGACGAGTTCGGGTTCCCCTACTTCCAGTTCGACGACTACCTGGGCGGAGACCATGTCCTCTCTCCCGGTGAAATCTCCGGGCCGAGGTCGATCGAGTTCTTCATGAAAGAACTCGGGTCCTTCAGCATGGGGTTCCACATCGACTTGTTCGGATCCTCGTCCATGGGGCGAATCTCGGGCGTCGTTTTCCTCGATGTTAACAAAGACGGAAAACGCGACTGGGGAGAGCCGGGCATTCGTGCTGTGAGCGTCCACCTCGAGAACGGACCCGAGATCCTTCTGCTCACCGACGAGCGCGGGGAGTACCAGTTCAGAGGGCTCCTGGCGGGGGTCTACCCCGTGGTCATCACTATTTCGCCGAACTGGCCGCCGACCACACCGAATCCCCTGCTTGTCGTGCTCGCAACCGGCCAGGACGGCTCGGTGCGCGATTTCGAAGGGGCTGACTTTGGTCTGGCGCCGCCACCCAGCGAGGACGCAGAAGTCGTCTTCGGCCCTGTTGTTGTGGGGCCGGATTCGCCCAACGGCGAAGTGTTCGAGGCAACTATCGTGATTCCCGGGGATGCAACCAGTGAACGAAGGTGGGCCTATTTCCTCGTGTCACTGGTGCGCCAGGTTAACACCAGGTTGGTGCCCGCCGAACGCGTCGTCGTGGAAATCAACGACACAAAATGGATCGATTGGGAAACTGGTGGTTCATATCTATCTATTGTCAAACTTCCCCCCACTGTTTTGCCGCCCGGAGAGAACACCCTCCGGATCATCGTCGAAGGCAACTCCCGTTCACGGCTCGGATTTCTCGTGACCCGCGTGTGCATCAGCGCGTGTGACGAGGGAAGCGACGGATAGGTGAGAGAGGCGTATCCCATGAGCCCACTATGGCACGCGATGCAGTGTTTGAAGTACGGCGCGTAAGCAATACGGTACGATCAGGAATAATTGGTTCTTCACTCTTGCTTCTTTCCCACCCTGGCCATCTTCGGCCAACGAAGTGCTAGGCCCTGTCCCAGTAACGACGTGCGGCAGAGGTACGGCAATCCACTCTCAAATGAGCGGGGCAATTGCCGACGGACCCACTCGATACGTCACCCCGTTTCTGTTTTTGCCAGGCCGCTCGCGCGATCCAACGCGTCCCGCACGTGAAGCATTCAGCGGCGCAACCTATTAATAATCAAAACGATAGACGCTAGAGGCTTCACGCGGTACCGCCTCGATGTGCCTCCCCGAACATTAGCCGGCCGCTTGACCGCCAATGTGGCATTCCGCTTGCCCTTATAGGCTCTAACTTGTCGGAAAACCTCAATCCCAAGGGGGGTTAAAGAAATGTCCCGTGTGAAACTCTGGTCCAAGTACCTACCCTTGTTAGCCTGTGTCACCGTCCTCATCGCGTTTTGGGGCTGCGCCGATCGGATGTCTCCGATCTCGGTCGACGGACCCAAGGCCGGCGACGTGATTCTCAACCCGAACTTTGTGCAGTTTCTGACTTCCTCCAAGGACGATCCGGCACCGCTCGACCTGGCACGTGGCCGAGGCGGCGGCGGCGGTGGTGGTGGTGGCGGTGGCGGCGATGGCGGTAATGGCGGTGATGCTTCTGGGGTGATATCCGCCGAACTCGGAGGAACGTTGACCAACGGCATCGTAACGCTCGACTTTCCGCCGGGCGCGCTTGTAGAAGACACGAACATCCACATCAAACCGGATAACTCCGAACGCTTGATTGTTGATCTGGGCCCCGATGGGCTCGTGTTTCTGGAGCCGATTGTTATTAGCATGGATTTGACGGGAACAACTGCCGAGGGCCAGGCCAAGAACACTTATATCGCGTGGCTCAACCCGGACACGGGTCAGTGGGAGCTGATCGAGATGCTCTCGTCCCAGGGACCTGACACGGTCCGGGGGTTGATACGTCACTTTTCGAAGTTCGGAGAGATCGGCGGCTAATAGGCCACATGAGAACGGGACATTTTGGGGAATACCCAAATCGGCTAGTGAACTGGCTGATTTGGGTATTTTTTTGCTATCTGCCGGAACTCTTCGACGAGTGCTTGAAATTCCCTGCTTTTGACGAACTGAGTGATGTAGTCACGGTTCGGCAGATTCCCGGTAATTTCTCGCACCTGAGCATGATAATACTTGAAGAATATCACCGCGCGCGCTAACTCACCTAATTTCAAATTCGCCCTGAACAAAAGCGCGTTCATTCTCATCAGGATATTAATGTCGCTTATAAGCACCCGCGCTTCCTCACAAATCTCCAGATATTGTAGAAGCTGTCTGGTGTCGCCGCCGCGTTCGCAGCAGAGCGCCAGATGCGCCATATAAAACTCCGCCCTCAAATCCTTGGATTCCATCCTCTTGATTTTGGATTCCATCCTCTCCAGGATCTGTTCGGCTTTACGATACCGTTTCTGCTGGACGAGCGTGTGCGCCATCCTGATGGTGCATCTCGCAACGTCGTCCACGTATTCAATGGCTTCATACAGGCTGCGTGCGTTGGTATACTCCTGCCGGGCCTCCCTGTAGAGTGTTTGGTGGTAGTAGTAATCCCCGGAGAGTAGATGATACAGCGCAAGGCGGTATTTTGCTTCGATATTGGGTTTCAACCGTTCGAGTTCGGTCCTGAGTAACGCCGCCTTTTCGTTCTTCAAGGAAATGTGCAGGTCAAACAGGACCAGTAACGAGTAGAAGTATTGCTCGGACCGGTATTCCCGGGATACCTGGTTCTTGACTGTCTCCGCGATATGGATCGCGTTTTCATAGTATCCAAGATTCTGGTAAATGAGGGCGTAGCGGAGCATCAGGTCGTTCATCAGCTCGATCATTCCCATATTGAGGGCGATGCTAATGGCTTTGTCCAGGTGCTTGAGCGCCTTCTTGTAATTACCCTCCTCATAATAGACCGCGCTGGCAAGGAAGTACATCGAGCACAGCCGCCGATATACGCGGTGCTTTGTGGCCAGCCGGATAGAATCCCGCAGCGCCACACGTGCTTTCTCGTACTGCGAGTTGTTCAGAAACGACAGAATCTTGCTGTAACTCGCCGTTAGCGAAAGTTCGTAATGACCGTTTTGATCCGCGATATCTTCGCCCACGCTCAAGTACCGGTCGTAAAGGTCCTTGTTGCCCAGGCATTCATAATTGAGCATGTATACGATGTATATACTCGCGAGCGTGAAGGAGTCGAGCACGGCACTGTCTTTATTTATTCTTGCCAGTACCTTCACCGAAGATTCGTACGCGCCCGTGGCGTGCAACACACTTGCCTCCAGCAGAAGAAGACGGGCGTAGGTCTCCGAGAACTTGTTGCGTATCCGTCGTTTCGTGGCGGCAATGAATTCTTTGCACGCTTTGATCTCACCAGACCGTTCCAACGCTGTCCCGTACTTGTAGCAGAAACTTAGCGGAATCTCTCTGCCCCTTCCCACAATATGGCTCCTAACCACATCGACCACTGCCCGGTTGCTGTTGGCCATCCACTCGGCTTCGACCCATTGTTTGATGAAGTACCGCTCGAGACCCCACGAGAGCCGCCCGCGCTTGTCCGCCTCCAGTCTCTTGATGAACGCGATGCCGGCATCACAGTATTCCCGAATACCGAAGATGTCCTTCGCGTGTTTCATCTCCTTTATCACCCTGACCCGCGTTTTTAGCGCCTGCTTCGAGTCACCCACTTGCTCATAGTGATAGAGCAAGAGCTTGTGCGAACGTTCTGGATCGATGTGCTTATCGGCAAAATACTCCAGGTACTGCCTGTGTAGCGACTCCCGCTCCTGGCGGCTTATGCCCTCGTAGAACCCTTCTCTCACCGCCTCGCTCACCAGCCGAATACGCTCACCTTCGCGATCCTTCGTCACCTCGACCACTCGATACGGCCGGATCGTCTGGAGGGCGTCCCGCAGTTCCCAGTTTTCCATCGCAGTGAGCCCGAGAAGCTCGTGCACGAAGAGGTCCCCCCTGTGGCAGCTTAGCCAGTGGAGCACCTCTTTCTCACCACCGCTTAGTCCATCCAGCAACAGCTGGTAGTAATCTTCTTGTGGGAGGTCTCGCTTTCGCGTCTTGGTTGGAGTCCACGTGAACCGCCACTTGCCGCCGGTAAGAACCAGATCGCCGCGCAGCACCGATTCTTTTAGCCTTGCCAGCAGGGCTCCACTGCTCTGCCCGTTCCTGGCCAGATAATCCTTCAACCGCCGCCGGTCTTCGACACCCGGCATGTGGCCGTGAAACCGTTCCAGAATATCTGCCAGGTCATCGCTGGTGGGTGGCGGTATGACGAGCTCTTCAGCCTGCCGGTGCGGCAGCAATCCCCGGATCTCCTTTTTGAGCTGCGGGCTCTTGCCCGTCACCACGATGAACACCCCCGGCTCCGTGCCCTCGTCGATCATTACCTCACAGCGTGTGCTGACGTACGCAAGGAACTCCTTCACCTCTTTGCGTAGGCGCTCGAAGCCGTCCACTATCAGAACCATCCCCTGTTGCTTTCCCCTCTCTATCAGGTTATCCCATCCCTGGACGAAGCGGTCGATGATGATAGACTGTGGATCGATAGCTTCTACTGCCGCTCCGGCAACACCGCGGGTGGAGACGAGCGCTTCGTAGTCTCCACCTTCACCTAGAATGGCGACGCCCGCGCCCCGCAGCTGGAATTCCGCTTTCAGGGCGTTGGTGACGAAACTTTTTCCCGCTCCTCCCGCTCCAGAGATGAGAATGGTTCTGGCCAGGGGTTCTTTGACTTTTTTTGCGGCCTGCTCTTTTTCCTCTTGATCCTCCGGGGACGCCTCTTTCATATGCTCCGCGATGTATTGCTCTAGCTTCAACGTGGTCCTGGTGAGTGCTTCGGTATCCAAGGCCACCGGAACTTCCAGCTGTCCGCCTACCGCTGAGGTTCCCCTGGTTCGCGAAAAATAGTCTTCCGCCATCGACGCCTCGCCTGCCATCTCTTGCTGGCCTTCGCCTTCCGGGCCAAAGTACGCGGAATCGTACAGCCCCTGAACTCTCTTTCGCTCAACGAGTGCAACCGTGATGGCGTCTACCCATTGGCCGAGCCGATCCCAGAGATCTTTCTTTCCGACCAACCCGAACGAATCGATGTGCCCAATCGCATAGGCTTTTTGCAGCGGCTCGAGATCGGCAGCGGCCCTGAGTGTCATCGCGCTTCTGAAGTCGTCGAACGCTTCGAGCCGCTTCATGGGGTCTTTGTCCATTAGCAGCTTGATTCGGGGATACAGATCGGCGTACTCCGCTTTGGAAGTGCGAAACCGGATCTCTTCGAACTGGTGCGCGTGAAGCACCTCATCCACCGAACCATCGAAAGGCAGGCGGCCTTCGACGAGTTGGTACAAGGTGGCCCCGCAGGAATAGTAATCGGCGGCGCGGGTCACCGGCTCATTACCGCGGATCATCTCGGGGGCGATATAGCCGGGCGTGCCCACGGTCGCTATCTTGCGCTCGGTATCGCGCCGGTAGCTCACCCCGAAATCCAGCAGTTTGACCAGGGGCTTTTCGTCACCGCCGTAGGCTCTCGTGCGTGTTACCAATACGTTACTGGGCTTCAGATCGAGATGAAGGAGCCCGTGCTGGTGAATGAACGCCAGTGCTTCACCCAACTGGTACAACAAGATCCAGGTTTCTTCTTGATGGGTTCCGTGGTAGCGGTCCAGCGAACGGCCCTCCACGAACTCCATTACCATGTAGCGCGTAGCCTCGGCGGTGACACCGAAGTCGAACACTTCTGGAAGGCTTGGGTGACGCAGACTCCTTAGGATGCGGTATTCGTCCTCGAACTGCTCAATGTTGCGGGAACTCTGGCTCCTCGTTTGCTTCAGAGCCTTGAGGGCCTTTATGGAGCCCTCCTCGAGGTCGCGCACCTTATAGACCGTGCCGACTCCACCCTCGCCGAGGGGGCTAACCACCTCGTAACGAGGGAGAAAGGGCTGGGGGCCGCCGGGGGATGATGGAAGACTGGGCATAAGTCAATCAGGGCGTCACAAACGGAAACAAGTGCCGAATAGGTACCCAAATCGGCGTCCGCGCAGGCGGAATACCGGCTTGGGGGCCCGTGCGATGAGTGCTCGCGCTCTTTTAGCTCCTTTGACATATGCAAATACTGAGCCACGTTCGAGAGCACTAACCGGCAGGATTTTCCTCCGCACTCGAGGCGCGCCTTTGCATGACGCTGAATCGGGCCGGGCCCCTGCTGCACCCCCCCGTCGATCGCGCACCCCTGCAAAAACTCTACAAAAAGAGACTTGACAATTTCGCCAGAGTACTCTAATATACAGAGTACTCTAATCAGGAGGCAAGAAATGTCGAATTTGAAGGAATTGGAGGACGGGCTCGGCTTCGTCCGCGATCTGGCTCGGAAATCGGAGCGGCGGCCGTCTCCGACCAGCATCTACCTGATGTGGGCGTTGATCAGCCTCGTGGGCTTTTCACTCGTGGACTTCGCCCCCAATGCCGTGGGTCTCTTTTGGACACTGGCCGGCCCATTGGGAGGCGTCGCGAGCTTTTTTCTCGGGTGGCGCCACAGCATCCGCCATGGGCAGCTGAGCCGCGACCTGGGCGTCCGCAACGGTTTGCACTGGGCGGGAATGCTCGTCGCTATTTTCCTGGCTGTCCCGCTCGGAGCCACCGGTGCTGTCGCGTGGGCGGAGGTTCACAAGATAATATTGCTCGTCATCGCGTTCGGCTACTTCCTGGCGGGCGTCCACCTCGACCGGCCCCTGGTGTGGGTCGGCCTCCTGATGGCGGCCGGGTACGTGGCCCTTTTCTTCATCCCTGCCTACGGCTGGACCCTCGTCGGTATACTCATGGCGGCGGCGCTGGTCATCACCGGCATCGTGGGAGGCCGGAGCGATGTCGCGCCGGCCGAGTGAATCCGATGGGCCCTCGTGGAAAGGCATGGAGGGTTTTGACAAGTTGCTCGAACACCGCGTCCGGTTGGGCATCTGCGTCCTCCTCGCGCGCAACGACGCCGTCAACTTTCAACGCTTGAAAGTACTGCTGGAGGAAACCGACGGGTCGCTGGGGGCGCACCTCAGGCGGCTGGAGGAGTCGAGCTACCTCAAGGTTCGCAAGGCGTTTCAGGACCGCAAGCCCATAAGCTGGTATAGCCTGACAAAACGCGGTAGGATGGCGCTGGAGACGCACCTCACGGCTCTCGGCAGTCTGATCCGGCAGGGCAAGCGCGCCGGGCGCGGTGCATAGGATACCCATTACGAGCACGGCAAGAAAGAAGCGGCTTTGACCCAGCGTCCGCGACAGGACACCGCCGGTTCCCGCGACCAACCACGCGTCCACCGGGCCTTCATGGGGACGGTGCTGGCCATCGTGGCGCTGACCGCGGGGCTGCACGTCGCCGGTGCGTTTCTACTGAAAGACTCTTTTTGGGGCGTGCACTTTTACGCCTTCTTTGCGCCGTCGCTGCTCGTTTCTGCGACGGCGCTTTTGCTTGCCGCCTCCCTTCTCATCGCAGTCAAATCACAGGCCGTCGGTGAGCGGTTGTCATTCGGGATCGATCTGCCACGGTTGCGCCGTTTTCCGGCGACGATTGGGACGGTGACCGCGGCCGGCATCGCCGCGCTGCTGTGGCTGGCGCGAAGCAGTCACACCTACCTCGGTGACGGCAACGTCCTCGTCAACAGTATCCCCGCGGGCCAGGCGTTTCATCCCCGCCAGCCGCTGACCATGCTCGCCCAGCACGAAATCTATGCGCTCACCGGAGGATTCTTCGGTGCCGGTGAACGGTCGGGCGACCTGGTCGCCCGCGACACACTGGCGTTCGGGAGCGTCCTGCTTGGAGTTGTGTTCGCCGGTGTCGTGTGGCTGCTCGCCCGCGAGTTGGCTGCGCTCCGGCGCCGCGCTGGCGAGCCTCAACGCGACAAGCCCGAAGCGGGTGCAAGGAAGCGCGACCCCCAGGCGTCCATGGCGTTTCTCGTGGCGCTGGTGCTCCTCGCCCAGGGCTACATCCAGCTCTTCTTTGGCTACGTCGAAAACTACACCTTCTACGCGCTGGGCACCGGGCTCTATCTGTGGCTCTCGCTCCGTTACCTGCGCGGAGCGGCGCCGCTCGTCCTGCCGGCGGGTGCGCTTCTCCTCGGCATAGCGCTGCACCTCTCCGCCGCCGTTCTCCTGCCGTCGTTCGCCGTGCTCGCGGTCCACGGGTGGATGACGCCCGGCAGGCGGCGGGGGACGATCCGCGACCTCCTGCTCACACTCGGTCTGCTCGCGGGCATCGATTTGGCTTTCGCCGCATATCAACCCGGTTACCATCTCGTCGCCGAGCTGGCCGATGTCACCGGCATGGCGCTGACCCGCGGGCAGGAAGGCGCGCCGGGCTATATGCTCTCGACGCGGCACCTGCGCGATTTCTTCAACGAGCAGTTCCTGATCGGGCCCCTTGGGATTTTTCTTTTTGTTCCCGCGGCCGTAACCGCCCTCGTCAAACGTACCGGACGCCACGCGGCGAATGTCTATCTCATGGTCGCGGGTGCGGCGTATCTCGCTGTCAGCTGGCTCGCCGGGGATTCCAACCTGGGGTACGCGCGCAACTGGGACCTGCTGGCCCCGGGCGCTCCCATCTGCACCGCGGCGGGCCTTGGGCTTTTTCTGTCTTTGGGAAATGGGTTGCCCGGCGCCCGGCGGGCAATGCCTGTGCTCGCCTGCGCGGCGCTGGTGTCTCTCTACCACACGGCGCCCTGGGTGGCCACCAACGCCTCTTCGGAACGCAGTTTCGAACGGCTGAAGACGCTGCCCCTCGGCCTGGGACGAACCGAAGTGCTGGTCGGCAAGTGGTACAGCTGGCAGGGGGCGCTCGACGACGCGCAGCTGTGGTTCGAGAAGGCGGTGCACGTGAACCCCCGCAACAACAACGCCTACTACCTGCTCGGCCTCGTTCACTGGGACAGAGGCGAGATGCCGGCAGCGGCCGCTGCGTTCGCCCGCGCGGTGCGGCTGCGCCCCGACAAGGTTCTTTTTCGCGAGCGGCTCGTGCAGGCATTGCGGGCGCGCGAGCGGTACGAAGAAACCCTGCCGCACATCGAGTTCGTCCTCGAGCACAAACCGCAAGACGTCAACTACTGGATCTACTACGGCGAGGCCCTGCAGGCAGTCGACCGGCAGGAGCACGCCAACCAGGCATTCCGGCGAGCGGTGCCGCTTTTTCGCGGTGTGTGGGAGCTGGACCCGGACGGGTATCGAACGAACTACGTCTACGGAATCCTCTACGGCAATCTGGACGAGTTCGAACAGGCGCTACCGTATTTCGAGACGGCACTCAGGGCCCAGCCGGATTCCGATGCCGCACATTATTACGCGGGCTATACCCTCTATGTGTTGGGTCGAAAAGAAGAGGCGAAGGCGCATTTCCGGCGGTGCCTCGACCTCAATCCCGACCATCCAGAGAGAACCGACATAGAGAAGTGGCTCCAGGAAGGCTGATAGTCCGCACGAACGTCCGAGGCGCGTTTCCCCCGAGCTGGATGAAGCACGTGGATTTATGAAGAATGCTGTCATATCATTGTGTTACTCAGAACGTACCCAACCTTCCCCATCCCCGTGCTTGGACAACCATGATGCGCCTGCTTATGCCCACCTGTCTCTTTTCAGCCCTCGTACTCTTGGCCAGTGCCCACGCACAAGCGCCGGATTATCTGTGGATTAAGCAGTTCAGCGAATTGGGCCCTGGGGGCATCACCGCGGATGATGTGGGCAACATTTACGCCGCGACCGTGTTCCGAGGGACAGTGACCATAGGGGATTCAACCCTTACGAGCCTGGGGAGTGACGCCCTCATCCTGAAGTTCGATAGAAATCTCGATGTGGTCTCATTTCATCAGATACGCTCCACTGAAACCATCCACGCCGGCCTCGCGCTGGACCACCAGGGGAATATACTCATCACAGGAAGCTTCTCTGGCACGGCGACCCTTGGCGATTCAGTCCTGACATCAACGGATCTCGGTATCTTTAGCCTTGAGTTTTTTGTCGCCAAGTTTGACGCGGACTACAACGTCCTGTGGGCCAAGCAGGCACTTGGGGTGCCGCATCCTGGGGCAACTTTTTTTCTAAACGGGGGAAGGGATATCTGTGCCGATACCGCGGGTAACGTCATTGTTACTGGACTTTTTAATGGAACGACAACCTTTGATGATACAACCCTCACAGCCCCAGGTGTAGACGAGATCTTCACCGCGAAGTACGCCCCGGATGGCCGTCTCTTGTGGATCCGGCAGGCAGGTGGAAACGCTCTAAGTCGTTCGGGAGTTGGTAATCTGGTCGTCGACGAATCGGGCGATATTATTGTGACATCGACTTTTGGCGGGATTTCTTCACTTGGGGACACGGTGCTGACCAGTGCCGGTGGGGACGATATTCTTATCGTGAAGTACGACGGAGCCGGCAATCTACTCTGGGTTCGACAAGTCGGTGGAACCGGCGATGATGTATCCTTTGAAATGGTACGAGATCAATCCGGCAGTCTTCTCGTCGCCGGATCGTTTACGGACACGGTAGTGGTGGCCGGTAACGCGCTCGTGAGCGAGGGCGGCCCAGATGTGCTTATCGCCAAGTATGATGGGAAGGGGAACGCACTTTGGGCTCGCTCAGCAGGCAGCGCACTCCCTGATTTTGCGCAGGGAATAACGACGGACAATTCTGACAACTTATTTGTCACGGGCACCTTCTTCTCCGGTGCCGCTTTCGGCGATACCACTCTCACGAGCAGTGGGTCGCGGGATGGCTTTGTCGCGAGCTACAGCACCGCCGGTAATCTTCGGTGGGTACTTACATTTGGCGGCCCGGAGAAGGACGGCGGGGTTCGGATCATCACCGACCGCTCGAATAACCTCATCGTCGCCGGCAGTTTTTCCGGCCCAGCGACCTTCGGCGACACAGTGCTGACCAGCGTGGGGCTCGCTGATCAGGTGGCGTTCAAGCTCGCTACCGGGATTCAGGCAGGCAAAGCGCCGGCTACGTTTCATCTCTCCCAAAACTTCCCGAATCCCTTCAATCCCGAGACCACGATTCGCTACGAAGTACCGGTCTTGAGCCATGTCGAGCTCACGGTCTACAACGTCCTCGGCCAACGGGTTCGACGGCTCGTAAGTGAGCGGCAACTTCCTGATGTTTATACCGTGCGCTGGGACGGAAAGAACGATTTAGGCTTTGACGTTGCCAGCGGGGTCTATTTCTATCAGCTTAGAGCCGGGTCGTTCGTCGGGGTGAAGAAGCTGACGCTCTTGAGGTGATTCATCCGGCTCTCAGATCTCTCCAAAACTGGGCCGACGTTAGAGCTTTTTTGAGCGTCGCACTGGAGAACCGCGCCAGGTCTCAAGAGCACCTACGGGGAAGCCCTGCATGCTGTGGGTCGGCCGGAGCACGGGCTGATCCAAGGACCACGCCCGGGTCGAGTCAACTGCCACTACTTGAACTTCTGAATGCGATGGTTGTTCTGATCCGCCACGTAGACGTTGCCGGTGCCGTCTACCGCAATGCCAATGGGTAACAAGAACTGCCCGTTGCCCGTACCCTGTGAGCCCCACTTCATAAGAAATGCCCCCGTGCCGTCAAACTTCTGAATGCGAGCGTTATCCGCATCCACCACGTAG
This sequence comes from Candidatus Krumholzibacteriia bacterium, assembly GCA_036478295.1. Taxonomy (GTDB): domain Bacteria; phylum Krumholzibacteriota; class Krumholzibacteriia; order WVZY01; family WVZY01; genus JAZGDW01. The sequence goes on along the minus strand of JAZGDW010000120.1, from coordinate 5,046 downwards.
ACGCTGCCGCTGCCGTCCACGGCAATGAACAAGGGCTGATCGAACTGGCCGTCGCTCGTACCCTGTGAGCCCCACTTCATAAGAAATGCCCCCGTATCGTCAAACTTCTGAATGCGGTGGTTAAACAAATCTGCCACGTAGACATTGCCGCTACCGTCCACGGCAATGCCGCCGGCCCAGGAGAACTGGCCATTACCAGATCCAAATGAACCCCACGCAGTGAGAAACGTCCCATTGCCATCAAACTTCTGAATGCGATTGTTACCCCCATCCGCCACGTAGACATTGCCGCCACCGTCCACTGCAACGCCGTTGGGGTAGTTGAACTGGCCGTCGCCTGTGCCCTGTGAGCCCCACTTGCTAAGAAATGCCCCATGGCCGTCAAACTTCTGAATGCGATGGGCATCCGCCACGTAGACGCTGCCGCTGCCGTCCATGGCAACGCCGCTGGGTGACAAGAACTGGCCATCGCCTGTGCCCCGTGAGCCCCACTTCATAAGAAACGTCCCATTACCGTTAAACTTCTGAATGCGATCGTTACCCTGATCCGCCACGTAGACGTTGCCGGTGTCGTCTACCGCGATGTCACTGGGGGCAACGAACTGGCCGTCGCCTGTGCCCTGTGAGCCCCACTTGAGAATAAATTTGGGCGGTTGCGGGCTCACGGGAGGGGGCACTACAACATCGTCGGAACAGGCGTTGAAGAACAGGGGTGCTATCAAGAGAATCCCAAGCGAGACAAGAGCGAATCTCTTGGCCATGATCTAATCCTTTCCCTTGTACTTCTCCTTCACTTGGCACTTATTTTACCACAGGTTGTCCCATATTAGCGGCAGCGCCCAGGCCCGACGGACGGGCTACGGATTCCGACCGCCGCTTGATACCCAGGAGGCATTTCCGCATCATGATGAGTTCGAAGGCGTCCAGGGACAATCTCGCCATGGCGCTCTCCACCCGGACCCGCAGGCGGGTCACCAGGCGCGATTGCCGCGGGCCGGTCTGGTAAATGCCCCACGCCCAGGTGGCGCTCTCCTCCCACTCGAATACCAGCAGCATGTGCCTGTTGGGCTCCAGCGCCGTCACGCGGGCATACTCCGCCCGGCTTAAGGGTATGCGGTCGCCGACCTTCAGGTCCTGGTACTCGGGTATGATGCGCTCGGCGCTGGGAATGCCGGCGTTATCCAGACGGTCCCAGCTGTAGAACCCGGCCTTCTTGTAGCCGATTTGAATTATCCATGGCCAGATTTCTTCGGGAGTTGCCTGAATGGTGACCGCCCGCGTGGCGTCGAAGGTGGGGTTCGTCACGATGTCGTCCCCGACCATGCGACGGGCGACTTCTTCATCGGTCGCGCCCCAGGTCAACTGCCAGGGGCGATAAACGAAGTGGAATACCAGGGAGAGAGCGGCCAGAGATGCCGCGAGGTAGAGTGCCATTTTCTTGAGCCGCATCGCCGTCACCACCACACGTACTACGTCCCCTACGGCACCCTGGTTTCATCCCGGTCCCGAATCCCGGTGGCGCACGGACTACTCAAACGGCAGCGACCTCAAAAAACCCGCCAATCTCGATGCCTCCTCATTCGAAAGATCGACCGGCAACCTGAGTTTGAGGATGAATCCAGGCCGCAGGACATACTGGTGGGTGATCGTTTCGGCTTCGGAGCCGCCATTCCCGCCTTCACTTCCCGCAGCGTCCCCGTCTTCGATCCCGCCGCTGGCAACAACGGCCAGCTCGGCCGGGTTGACACTCCATCGGAATCTCGATGCCCGCCCACGGCGCCCAACGATGAATGTCCCGAGGCTGAGTGCCTCGAGCGTCTTGAAAAAATCGATCAGCTCACTCCTCGACACCTTCTTGCCCTGCTCGGTGAGGCCGTTCTCGACTCCTTCGAGCGTCGTCTCTCGCGTACCGGCCCCGTGGTCTTTCAGATAATCGAACACAGCCTGCGCAACCACGTCCGAGCAGTACAGCTCCTGAACCTTTTCACGATCGAAATCGGTGCACGCTAGAGCAGCCATCGGCATCCTCCTGTCGTTTGATAGAAGACGGCCGCCAGGCCGGCGACTACTGGTATTACCCACCATAATCGCCTTTTATTCACCCTTTTCGCTTTATAACAGGATTATAACTCTTATAACCGCTTATAACTGGATAGGTTCGCATTTACAGCGGCTATGACATCATATAGCTCGATTATGACGGGTTATGACACCGGGCCTTCACATCGGAGGATACCCGACCCGTTATCGCGAGGTTGGTTGGACGGATGAGACGTGAGGCAAGGTCGTCTCGTTTCACAAAGGAGTCATTGTAATCGTTCCAAGTTCGAGAGCCGGGAATCTGCCGCCTGGATCCGCGGGGCGACGAAGCTTCCAAAGTTCAAGAATTGGCGAGCCGTTACGAATCGTCCCCGACCAACGCCAGTATCTTCGCCAAAACCTCGCCAACGACTTCCCTCGGTGCTTTGGCAAACCGCTTTGCCCTCCGCACGCGCCAATCCAGGCTCTTGACCTGATCGGACAAGATCGCACCGGTTACTTTGAGTCCTTCCGGAAGCAAGACCTCGAACGGATACCCTTTCACATGTGATGTGATGGGACAAAACAGGCCAAGCCCCACCTTTTGGTTGTATACCTTTGGCGATATCACCAGCGCCGGGCGAATGCCAGCCTGTTCGTGACCCGCCTGCGGGTTGAACTGAAGCCAGACAATATCACCACGCCCCGGGATGTATCGCCGGGCCATCACCAGACCTCACGCCCCACCGCATCCCCGGTCGCGATTTCTTCGTGAATGTTGTCTTCCCGGATTTCCGAGACGAGATCAGAGGCTCGATATCGCACGGAAGTCGCCGGTCGGATCACGATTCGGTCCCCGTCGAGCGAGATGTCAACGGCAGATCCCTCTTCAACTCCCACCTGTTTGGCAAAAGCCTTCGGAATCCGCAGCCCTAAGCTGTTGCCCCACTTAATGATTTTGGTAACCATCGATACCTCCATGTGTATACAATGAATATACACTATACTGCTGTGTCCGTCAACCTGGCCGGGGTCAAAACCGCAACCTCGTAAAGATCGACGACGGCGTCTCACACACGTAACGCTATAATCACTAATAGGTTATAGTAATTTTTGGTGGCGCTCGTGGATAATCAATGTAATAATATTGTAATTATCTCTATTTATTAATTAAAATATCTTGACTAATTACAACACTGGGCTATTGTTCATGTATGAGCCAACGCCAGAAATCATATCTACTAGAGAGCGCCGCGCAACGCACGGCGGTGAGTTCCCCCATTCGACTCGAGATACTGGGACAGTTCACGTCGCCCGGCGGGATGTCCATCGCTGAAGTCGCCGAGCGCATGGGACGTCCCGCGGCTACCCTCTATTACCACTTCCGAATTCTTGAAAAAGTGGGGCTGCTAGTCCGCACCGGTTCGCGTCCGGGCACAAAAAAATCCGAAGCGCTCTACGAACCCGTCGCCAATCGCTTCGAGTTTCCGGTCGAACCGGACTCGCAGTCGGCGGTGCGTGCGGCGATCAAGACCTTGTCCTTGGCATTCCGCATGGCCGAGCGTGACCTCGAGTCCGCGTTGACATCCGGCACGGCCCGCACATCCGGCAAACATCGTAACGCTATTGCAGGGCGCCTGCACTGCCGCACGACCCGGTCCACTCTGGCGGAAATTAATCAACATCTTCGAGCGATCGAAAAAATATTTGAACGCGAGGGCCGGCGGGTCACCGTGTCGCCCGACGCCGATGAGTACCTCTCATTCACACTTGCCTTGCTGCCCCTTCGCGGACGCGGCGAAAACTAGACAGAAGGAGCTCATAATGAACCTTGGAATGTTCGATCATGTGATGACACTAATCCTCGTCGTGGCTTTACCCATCCATGCTGTATTGGAGCACCGTCGTCTGCAGAGAAAGGTGAGCGCAGGTGTGCCCGGTGCCCGTGCCCAGACGTACTACCTCACACTGGTTGTCGAATGGATTCTCGTCGCGGCCGTTCTGGCGTTCTGGTTGCCCGGCGGCAGGAACCTCGCGGATCTGGGTCTTGGTTTCGACGTGACATTAGGCTGGTGGATCGGCGCGGGTGCCACCATTGTGGTCATCGCGGTTTCTATCTATCAAACTTTTTCGACAATTCGGAATTCGGAAGCACTCGCGAAAATGCGCGAGCAAGTCGAGCCATTCCGCGCGTTGCTCCCTCATAGCACAAAGGAAGGACAGCTTTTCAATGCTGTGTCGGTCACCGCCGGCATATGCGAGGAATTTTTGTACCGCGGTTTTTTGATCGCGTACTTCGGCGCCTTCGTCGACATATGGCTGGCCGTTGCACTGTCATCGATCGCATTCGGCGTCGGGCACATGTACCAGGGCAAAGTTGGTATCCTGAAAACCGGCGTCATTGGCCTGGCGCTGGCCGGCCTGTACGTGCTCACTGGATCACTGTGGGCGCCAATGGTTCTGCACGCGTTCGTGGATGTGAACAGTGGATTTGTGGGCCGAAAAGCAATGTCACACGCTGCGGCATAACGCGGGCGGCACATTGAGCAACGTGACTGCAGTAGCGCCCCTCCCGTCGTTTGGGAGGGACGCTTTTTCTAAGCCTGGTGTCGCATGATCCCAGATCGCTTGCATGTAATAGAGGATGTTGTAGGGGCGGTGATCAGCGGAGCAGTACCATTTTCTTCGTTGAGGTGAATGTCCCCGCCCTCAGTCGGTAGAAATAGACGCCAGTTGAAACGCCATTGCCCGCGTTGTCTTTGCCATCCCACCTGACCTTATAATTATTGCTCGTAAGGTGTTCTTGGACCAGCGTCCTGACGAGTGCACCACGCACGTCGTAGATTAGCAACTCAACGTCCGCATCCTTGGCGATCGAATAGGTGATCGTCGTGGTCGGATTGAACGGGTTTGGATAGTTCTGGTGGAGCAGGAAACTTTCCGGTACTCCAGGAAGCTCTACCGCAATAAGCGACGGCCCACCGTGGGATTGAATCACGCGGATCCTGTCCACGCCTTCGAAATACG
>JAZGDW010000012.1:0-20117 GCA_036478295.1 Candidatus Krumholzibacteriia bacterium | reverse complement strand
CAACGTGTCGTTTGTCGCGCAGGTATGCGAGTGGATGCCTGAACTGTTGTACGACATCATCAAGCAGGCGTTTCATCACAAGGGATTCTCCTTTATCCGGATTTTGCAGAGATGCCCGCATTTTATGCCGGGTATCTTCGAAAACCTGCTATCGAATCCAGACAACGTTTTGGTGTTAAAACACGAAAACGGCATGCAGATCAGCGAGGCAACGGCCCGTGTTTACAAGACGCAGGAAGTACATGACCCGTCCGATCTCAATCGCGCCCGCGAGGTCGCCGGATTAACGGATCGGGTACCGGTCGGGATTCTGTACAGAAACCAGGACGTCGAGCGCTACGAACATATCAGAAGGTCACGGCGTGTGTCCGGCATAGAAGACAGGCAGGCCGTGCTCGAACAGGCTTTCGACAGATTTGGGATCTTTCCCAGAGCATCCGAGGAGGCGAGCGGTGGAAACGGTGAAGGATCCCGAACCCGCTGACGGCGGCCAGTCCGATCTCGGCAAAGACATCTCGCAAGCCGGCGACGCCGACCGGAGAGAGGCACCGCCGACTGCCGGCATGACCGGGGCGGATGATCTGCCGGTTGAAGCAGCGCACGTGTGGGACGATGAGGGAGCCGGTGGCTACGACGCCACGCGCACCTTTGTCGAGTTGATGGAGTTTCACCTCTACGGGCACCGTGGGCCGCAGGCACTACCGCCGACGCCCGCCGCAGGACCCATGCCCGCCTTGTTGTACCTGCACCGGGATCTGTTGCGCGTACGGTACGGCTACCCGGCCTGCTTGGTCGCCGGTGACCCGGACGCGGCGGCCCGTTCGCTATCCAGCATCATCGATGAAGTGGTGGCCGAGATTGGCGGCGAGGGCGACGAGGGTGCACGTGTCGAGGGCCACGTCCACCGGTTAGAATCCACGATCAGAGCCCTGGCAGACGACAGCGACGGCGTGACGCTTGGGGAACTCTGGCAGCGCGCTTCCGGAGAGTTGCTGGAGTCCATCGTCTCGCCGGAAGAAAAAGAACGGGTGCAGCAAAGCCTGTCCGCGGCGCGGGGGGTGCTTCACCGGGACGGCGACGTCATTGCGTGCGGGACGCGAACACCCGAAAGACTCATCGAAGCCGTTCGCGAGTTCCACTGGAGGGGCGCATGTGATGGATGGCGTGAGGAACTCGCGTCGCTGACCCAGCACCTGCAGGATATCTTGCAGGCGGATTTTGACCGTTCTCCGGAGGGCCGTAATCCCGACCACCTGCGCGCGTCGGTGGGGGAGGGCGCCGGTGACGATGTCGACGCGAACGTGCTGTCCGGCATCTTGAGCGCGAGCGAGCTTGGCAACACGTTGCCGGAGAAGCGCCGCAACCGCCTTCAGGAAATTCTCGCCACGATTCTCGATGTCAAACCGCTGTTCGATGAAGCCCCGGCGAAGGGCACGAAACTGCCGTTCGATCTCTCGCCGATCTCCAACGACAGCGCCGTGGCGGTGGGCACCTACCACGAGCGCATGCAGATCATGGTGCGTTTTTTCAGGGCCATCCGCATCGCGCGGCTGGAGACCGAAAACCACTACCGCGAGGCGTTGCACGACCCCTTTTTCTCTCGTTTCGACGCGACACACCTCGCCGAGGATGAGCTGGCACTGTGTCCGCCCGTAATCCTCGTGCTCGACGGAGACTTTTTTAGCGCGGCGGGTATCCGAACGCTGCTCGATATACTGACCGAAGGTCTGCCGATCAAGATCCTTGCCAAGGTCGAGGATGTCTGCGGCGACATTGAGGAACCGTCGGTCATGCCGGGTTGGCCGACTCATCTGGCCAATATGACGATGGCCATGAGCCATGTGTACGTAATGCAGTCGCCGGTGTCGCAAGTGTCGCTGTTGCATGACAGTTTTCTCGAAGGGCTCCGTTACTCGGGACCGGCGCTTTTCAGCGTCTACACCGGCACGCCGGACCATCATCCGGGCCTGCCCGTGTACCTCAACAGCGCCGCTGCGCTGGAGTCGCGTGTGTTCCCAGCGTTTACCTTCGACCCGGGACGCGGAGATACGCTTCGGGAGCGTATCGATATCGGCGATAACCCACAACTCGACCGCGACTGGCCCGTGGAGGCTTTTACGTACCGGACGAATGAAGGTGACGAAATCACCGCAGAGCTACCGATGACCGCTGCGGACTTGCTGTTGTGCGACACCCGGCTCGGTCGTCATTTCTGGCACGTGCCGGCGCCCAAATGGCACCCGGACATGGTTCCGCTCGGCGAGTACCTGCGGCTGGATCCCGAAGTCAGCGGGGGCAAAGTACCATATCTCACGACAGTAGACGGCAAGGGACGGTTGGGCCGGGCGATTATTACTCGCGCGGTCCTGATGTCGGTATTGCGATGCATGTCGTCCTGGCGTCATTTGCAAGAGTCGGGCGGCATCCACAACTCCTTTGCGGAGAATGCGCTGTTCCAGGAGAAACAGCGGCTGGAAGAAGACAAGCAGCGCGAGGTTGACGCCATCGAAGAGAAATACCGCGTCGAACTGGACCGCGACATCGAAGAACTGACCCGCGAGATCGTCCAGCGAATCGCCGCCCAACTGCTGGTTGAAGGGGGCGACATATCCAAGGTTACTTTTGCAGCACCGCCGCCCCCACCGGCAGTGGAAGCCCCCGCACCGGCGGCGCCGGCCGAATCTCAAGAGAAGAAAACCGAGGCGGAAGAAGAAGAGGAAGAAGAATCGCTCTCGTTCGACGACCCGTATATCGATACCCCCCTCTGCACGACGTGCAATGACTGCACAGACCTCAACGGGCAGATGTTCGCGTACAACGACAACAAGCAGGCTTACATCAAGGATCCGCTCGCCGGCTCCTACCGTGACCTGGTCGTCGCGGCTGAGAAATGTCCCGTGAACATCATCCACCCCGGCAAGCCGAAGAACGCAGATGAATCGGACCTGGACGACCTGTTGAAACGGGCCGCGCGGTATCTTTAAAGGATCATCGATGGAAACGCTAAGCGCCATTGGCTTTCTGCTGGGTCTGGCGAGCGCGCTGGCCGTCGTGCTGGCAATCGCCCATAGCCGGCTGAAGGTGTTCGAGGACCCGCGGATCGATGAGGTCGCCGATATGTTGCCCGGATCGAACTGCGGTGCTTGCGGGCTCCCCGGCTGTCGCGCGTTCGCGGAGAAAGCCGTCGCCGGCGAGGTTCAGCCGAGCGGGTGCCCGGTGGGTGGTGTGGACGGTGCGGCGATCATCGCCGGCTACCTGGGTGTCGACGCGGGGGAGATGGAGGAAACAACGGCCCGCCTGCTCTGCGCCGGCGGAACCGACGTCGCCATTCAGATGGGGGAATACGAGGGACACGAGACGTGCCGTTCGGCGGCCGCCGTTACCGGCGGCAACAAGGGGTGCCGTTACGGATGCATGGGCTTTGGCGACTGTGAGGTCGTCTGCGACTTCGACGCTATCGTGATGAGCTCCACGGGCCTGCCCATCGTGGACGTAGAAAAATGCACGTCGTGCGGGGACTGCGTCAGGATATGTCCCAAGGGCCTGTTCGAGATTCTTCCCCTCAGGCAAACCCTGTTGGTGCAATGCAAGTCGGAACTGGAGGGGGATGACATGCTCGAGCTCTGCAAGGTTGGGTGTACGGCGTGCGGCAAGTGTGTGGCCGATGCCCCCGCGGGTCTACTGAGGATGAAACGAAACCTGCCGGTGTTGAACAGGGATCTGATCGATCTGCAGACTCCGGACGCCATCGTGCGTTGCCCCACGGGTGCTATCACCTGGGTTGAGAAAGGTCAGTTTGAGAATGCGGAAGCGCCGCACCAGGCATTGAACGCGGGCAAGTGGTGACATGTGGACTGCAAAGAAAACAGCCGCGGCAAGAACATATCCGTTTCCCGGAGAGGAGCAAGCGCTCGACGGCCTCGGCGCCGTCTATGCCGTGGAAATTACTGCCGGGGAAGTGATTCTCCTGCAGGCCGGTCCGGACCTGAGCGAAATCACCGGGCCGCTCGGCAATCTCACGCCACGGAGCGATGAGGTCGCCGCACGAAAGCCGGCACTGATCCGTGAGATCCCGCGAACGCAACCGCTGGCGAGGGTGATGGTGGGCTACGCACTGGGCGGGCTCCGTACCTGTATGTTGACCGGAAGCCTGGATGAGAATCCGGGGACGCTGCATGCAGTCGCGGGAAAGAGACTGCCGTGTGTCGTTCATCTTACCTGCCGGGCACTGCCACGGCAGGCGGGATCGCTTCACGGCGGACACGATGATTATTACGCGGCGGCGCCCGCCGGTTTCTTCCAGTTGTTTGCAAGAAACGCGCAGGAAGCCGCCGATTTTGCGTTGATCGCGCACCGTATCGCAGAGCGGTCGCTGACCCCGGGAATCTGCGCGCAGGATATGTACCGAACCGCCCATTCGGTGCAGAACATCAGGCTGCCGGAATACGAACTTGTGCAGGCTTACCTGGGTCACCCCGATGACCTTATCCCGGCACCGACGCCGGCGCAGGTGATGCTCTTCGGCGAGCGGCGCCGGAGAATCCCGCTGCTCATCGACCGCGACCACCCCGCCGGTATCGGTGGGGTACAGGATCACGATAGCTATTTCAAAGCGCTTGCCGCACAGCGTCCTTTCTTTGCCGAACACCTGGACGCTGTGGTCGACGAGGCCATGAGCGAGTTCGGTCGGTTGACCGGCCGCGTCTACAACAAGGTGACCGGCTACCGTACTGACGACGCCGAGGTTGTTGTCATCGCCCAGGGCGCGCTGGTGGAAGAACTGGAGGTGGTCGCGGACTACATGCGTGCCGAGGAAAAGCTGAAAGCCGGTGTCATAGGGTTGAGCGTCTACCGGCCGTTCCCCGGTCCGCAGCTGACACGAATGCTCAAAGGCAAGAAGGTCGTGACGGTGCTGGAGCGTACCGACCAGCCGCTGGCGGAAGATCTCCCCGCGGTGAGGGAAGTGCGGTCTGCAATCGACAAGGCGGTCGAGAACGGCCGTCGGAACGGAGATCCTCCCGACTACCCGGCGTACGAAACCTACCGCCGCCTCGATGAACATCCTCGCGTTCTCTCCGGCGTGTGCGCGACCGGTGGTGACGCGCCGTCGTTCGCCGAACTGGTTGCGGTTTTCAGGAACATGCGGCCGGCCGGGACGGCGAAGAAACTCTTCTATGCGGGTATCGGTTTCGACCCGGAGACGAGGGATTTTCCACACCTGCAGACGCAGCAGCAGAGAATCCGCAAGGATTACCCGCACCTGGACGATTTGTCACTCGCTGCCTGTGAGGGCGTCGAGGCGCCGCTGCCCGCCGGGCGGTCGGTGAAACTCTATTCGCTCTCGGGGCAGGGTGGTTTGTTCGCGGGCAATCTGTTCGCGCGGTCGCTGAGCACCGCACTCGAGTGGAGGGTAAGGACCTTCCCGAGCGGCGGTCTGGCGCCGGACCTGCAGCCGGTATCCTTCTCCCTGTGCCATACCGACGGCGACGACGTTTTCAAGCACGCCCCCGATGTCGTGGATACGGTTCTCGTGTCCGGAGACAAACTGCTCGACGCCCTGCCTTCACACGCCGCCCTCAAGAAAGGCGGCACGCTGGTCGTGGAGACCAACCGGAGACCGGAAACGCTCTGGTCCAGGCTGTCGGCGCGAAACATTGATTGGGTCCGCGGCCACGACCTCCGTGTTTACGCGGTCGACGCGCGCAAGATTGCGTCAGACGCCGCATCACAGCCGTCGTTCGTCGACCAGCTCGCCGTCTGGGCCCTGCTCGGCGCCTATCTCGCGACACTGCCGGGCGCGCCCCCGCACGCGGTCGTTCGTATCGTCGAGGATCTGGAGATCCGGCTGCAACGTGTCTTTGGCGCTGGGCATTTTCTGGTCGGTGACATTACGAACGCGATCCGCGGTGGCGGTAGAGAAGTGGTCGAGCTCGACCGCCCTGCCGGCGACGCCCGAACCGGCGGGGAGCCGGACGCCCCGTGGACGGTTCGTGACCTCGATCCCGGCGATGGGACCGTATTCGATGCCACCCGGTTCTGGCATTCGGTAGGTTACCTCTACGACACCGGTCAGGTGGACCGGGCTCTGACCGATCCGTACGTGGCCAGCGGTATTATTCCCGCGCGCAGTAGTGCCTATCGGAATATGGCGGCGTACCGCCTGGGTATTCCCCGCCTTCTGGCAGAGAACTGTACGGGTTGCGGACTGTGTTGGGCGCACTGTCCGGACTCGGCGCTGCCCGCGACCGTCCGCAGCATCGACGCCGTCATTGACACGGCGGTCACCGTTTGTGGAGAGGGCGGTACCGCAATGATCCAGATGCAACGTGTGGGCGCCCAGCTCGCCAAAATGGCGTATCGCCTGGTGAGCAAGGATGACTTGAAACGGTATTTGTCCTTTGGACCGCTGCTCGACGAAGCCTTTTCACAATTGGTAAAGCGTATGGATCTGCCCGCCGACAAGCTCGCACCGTTGAGCGCAGAGTTTCAACAGGTACGGTCCATCGTCGAACATTTTCCGGTGATCCGGACAGAGACCTTTTTTAACGGGCCGCACAAGAGAGAAAAGGGCAGCGGTGAGGTGCTTTCCATAGCCATCAATCCGCTCAGCTGCAAGGGATGCCGCCTGTGCGTGGAAGTGTGCCCCGAAAATGCGTTCGAGTGGACGGCTGGAACGGCAGGTGAGCTGGAACCCTACCAACGCAACTGGCAGTTTTTGATGAAACTCCCGGACCTGCCGGCCGGTCGGCCGGAGCAATACGTGTCGCCGGACGAACCGGACACCGAGGTCTACAGGTTGCTCGACAAGGCCGCCTACCATTCACTCGTTGGCGGGGACGGAGCGTACCCCGGTAACAGTGTGAAAACCGCCGTGCACCTGGTAACGGCCGCCGTCGAATCGGTGATGCGGCCCCGTTTCCGGAACCACATCGATCGGCTCACGCGGTTGATCAAAGGTATCGAAGACAAAATCCAGGGCGAGGTGTCGGGCGCCGTCAAGATAAATGATTTCGATGCGTTCGGCCGGCAACTGCGGCGGCTCGGCGCGGAATCTCTCACCGCCGAGTCACTTTCGGACATGATCGGTGCCGAGGAGGGTGCCGCCGACATCGATGCCGCGCAGATGAAACGCCTTAGTGATCTTCTGACCGACCTGCAGGAACAGCGCCGTCTCTACCTGCAGGGAGCCGTGGGCGACGGTCGTGCGTCAATGGTCATGACGATCGACGCCGCGGTGGCATCGATGTGGAGTGGGACCTACCCGAGTAATCCCCACGCGCACCCGTGGGTGAGTCATCGTCCCGGCGACGCGCCCGCCCTCGCCGAGGGAGTATTCGAGAGTATCGCGCGCAGGCTCGCGAAAGAAATCGCCGTGTGCCGCCGTGCGGACCTCGAGCTCAGCGACTCCTACGTGCCCGCCGAGCACGATTCTCTTTTTGCAAAGTTCGACTGGAAGGATTTTGCCGACGAAGAGCGTCAGCTCATGCCGGTGGTACTGGTCCTCTGCCAATCGGAGAGCACGGGCTTCGACGACATCTCGGATCTTCTGTCGGGGCCCTACCCGATCAAGGTTGTGGTCGTCAACACCGAGGGGCTGACCGTGCCGGAGACAAGCGCCGTGCAAGAGCCGGGCGCCGCGTCCCCGGCAACCGCAGGTTATGGCAACCGTGCGGTCGGTGGTGGCAAGAGCGATCTTGCCGAGCGGGCGCTGGGGTGTGGGGAGGCATTCGTCCTGCAGGCCAGCGTCGGACATCCGGGACACCTGATTCGTGGCGTGTGTGACGGGGTCGCCCGGCCCCGCCCGGCGCTGTTTCACATCTATGCGCCGGATGCGCCGGCACACGGTATCGCGCCTGAAAAGACGGCAGAGCAAGCGGACCTCGCGTTCCGCAGCCGCGTGTTTCCGCTTTTCGAGCGCGACCCCGATGAACAACGGATCACGCTCCACGAGAATCCGGACCCGGATCGGGATTGGAGCTCGATCGACTTGACCGTCAGCGAAACGTCGGGATCGGTCTCCGTTATCACGGTACCGGTGACGGCGGCCGATTGGGCGGTGGGCGAGATGCGGTTTCATAAACATTTCAAAGTGATTTCGAAGGGGTACCTGAGCGACAATACAGTGACCTTGTCACGGTACCTGGACCTGGAGGCGGACGCGCGTGAAGGTCTGCAACCGTATATCGACGTGAGCGATCATAAACAGCGTCATCGGCTGGCCGTCGTTTCCCCCGAGCTGGTCCGAGCGGTGGAGGAAAGGCGCAGCGCCTGGAGGCGCCTGCAGCGGCTGGCCGCGGCGTCCACCGAGGTGCCGGCGGGCGAGGCGGCGTCCACCAAGGTGGCAGTGGGCGAGGTGGCGGACACCGGGCGCCCGGAGCCGGAGCGGACCCCGCAGCAGGACCGCTCGACCTACGACAAGTTGACCGAGCGGCTGCTATGGCTCTGCGGCTACGGACGCGATCCCGAGTTTTTCAAACAGTCACTGCGTGAATTCGTGATGCAGGAGAAATCGAACCGCAACGGGGAGCAACAGGACGATGAGGACGTTTCGCCACGGAGTACACCCGGAGGATCATAAATCGCTGACGGCAGACAGGCTCATCGAGCGGCTGCCGGTGCCCGATGAGGTGATCCTGCCCTTGAGCCAGCATCTCGGAGCGCCGTCCAAACCGGTTGTGACGGTTGGCGAAAAAGTCTACCGCGGGCAGCTCGTCGCGGAGGCGGTCGGGTTCGTCTCCGTCCCCCTGCACGCGTCGGTCACGGGCAAGGTGACAGCGATCGAGAAGCGTCACCACCCCTCCGGGCGTCTGGTCGAGTCCATCGTGATCGCCAGTGATCCCCATTCCCCCCAAACGTTGTACGACGGCGGCCGGCGCGATTGGGAAAACGCGCCCGTCGAGGAGCTGCTCGCGACCGTCCAGCAGGGCGGATTCGTGGGGCAGGGCGGAGCCGCTTTTCCCACCCACGTCAAACTCACGGTGCCGCAAGGCAAGCGGGTCCAGTTCTTTCTGGTCAACGGCTGCGAGTGCGAACCCTACCTGACCAGCGACCACCGCATCATGCTGGAATACGCCGAGCCGCTTTTTCTCGGTATCCGGATCATCCACAGGATTCTCGGCGCCGAGAAAACGTTCATCGGTGTGGAGACCAACAAATGGGACGCTATCAAATCACTGCGCGAGCAGGTGCCAGACGACCTGCCGTGTGACATCATTCCGCTCGAGACCAAGTATCCCCAGGGCGCGGAGAAAATGCTGGTCACCGCGGTCTTGAAGCGGGAGGTACCGAGCGGCAAGCTGCCGATCGACGCCCAGGTTCTCATCCAGAACGTCGGCACCGTCGCCGGTATCGGTGATCTTTTCGCGTGGGGTCAACCATTGATCGAGCGCGTGGTGACAGTGACCGGGCCTGGAATTCACAATCCGTCGACGCTTTTGATTCCCGTCGGAGTGAAGCTGGCCGAAGTACTCGACTACTGCGGCGGGCTTCGTGAAAACGCGCGACAGATTCTGTTTGGCGGTCCGATGATGGGGACTCCCCAGCAGAATCTCGAGGTGCCGGTGATGAAAGGCACCTCGGGCATTCTTTGTCTCACCGATGCTGAAGTACGGCCGCGCCGCGAGTATGCATGCATCAGTTGCTCGAGCTGCCTGGACGTGTGTCCGGTTTTTCTCAATCCCAGTCGTCTGGGGATGCTGGCGCGGGTCGGTCACTACGAGGAAATGCTCGAGTTCAATCTTATGGACTGTATGGAGTGCGGATCCTGTTCGTACGTTTGTCCTTCCAATATTCCGCTGGTCCAGCGTTTCCGGGTGGCGAAGGGAATGCTGCGCGAGGAGCAGGCGCGCCAGAAAGCGATGGCGCAATGAAGGCCAAGATGCCGCATCTTGTCCTGTCAGCTTCGCCTTTTGTGAAGCGGCAGTACGACACGCCGGCCATCATGCGGCAGGTTATTTACAGCCTGGTGCCGGTTGTACTCGCGTCGATTTATTTTTTCGGCCTGAGCGCGCTCCTGGTCACGCTGGTCTGCATCGCCGGGGCCTTGCTGGCGGAGTGGGCGCTCGGGGGAAAAGGCCCGGCCAGGGCCAGTTCCATTGCGGACGGCAGCGCGATTGTGACCGCTGTGTTGCTGGCGTTGACGCTTCCGCCGGGCCTGCCGCTGTGGATGGCGTTTCTCGGCGCGGTGGTCGCAATCGTCGTCGGCAAAATCCTCTTTGGCGGCCTGGGACACAACGTTTTCAACCCGTCGCTCACCGGCCGTGCCTTTCTGCAGGCATCCTTTCCGGTGGCGCTCACCACATGGCACGAGCACGCCAACCTCGGCGGTTTCTTCGAGCTGAGAGGTGACAACCTGGCGCTGCCATTCACGCGCCCGCATTTCGACGCGGTGAGTTCGGCAACACCGCTGGCCAATATGAAGTTCGACGCTGTGCCCACCGCTTTGTCGGACCTGTTCCTCGGCTCGACCGCGGGATCTCTTGGTGAAACCAGCGCGCTGCTCATCCTGCTGGGTGGGGCGTATCTCGCCTGGCGGCGATTTCTGAACTGGCGCATACCGATTGGGATCTTCGGCTCGGTCTTTGTCTTCGCCACCATACTGCACGCCATCGATGGCGCCAAATACCCGAGCGGTGAGTTTCATCTGCTTGCCGGTGGGCTGATGCTCGGCGCCGTGTTCATGGCCACCGACCCGGTTACCTCACCGGTCACGCCGAAGGGATGCTGGGTATTTGCCATCGGCACCGGCCTGCTCGTTATCGTCATCCGCCAGTTCGGGGGGATGCCCGAAGGAGTGATGTATGCGATCCTGCTGATGAACGCGCTTACACCGCTCATCGACCGCTTGACCCAGCCGCGCGTGTACGGCACGGGCAGGACAGGGAAGGCGGGCGCATGAACGGCCCGACACCTCCCATAACGCCGACCACGCCGCCGCCCGCTTCGGGGGCCGACGGGGCGAACAGCATGCGCATGATACTCACCATGGGTGGAATCGGTTTGCTGTCCGGCATACTCATCGTGCTCACGTTTCAGTGGACGTTTCCGACCATCAAACGCAACAAGGCGATCGCCCTGGAGCGCGCCATCTTCGAAGTGGTGCCCGGTGCACAGACGAAAGCGGCGTTCAAACTGGTCGGCACGAGTCTGCAACTGCTCGAGGGCGAGGACGAGCGGGCGATCAAGTATTACGCGTGCTACGACGCGGACCGGCGGCTGGTGGGCGTCGCCCTGGAGGCACAGGGGCAGGGTTTTCAGGACGTGCTGAGGGTGCTCTACGGGTACTCCCCCCGCAAGCACGGTGTCGTCGGGCTCAAGGTGCTCGAAAGCAAGGAAACCCCCGGGCTCGGCGACAAGATCGAGACCGATCCCGACTTCCGGGCGAATTTCGAAACGCTCGACGTGACGCTCGATGAGGAGAAAACTCGAGTGTTCCACCCCATCGAAATGGTCAAGCACGGCAAGAAGACCGAGCCGTGGCAGGTCGAGGCCATTACGGGTGCCACAATTTCTTCCCGGGCCATCGCCAACATACTGCGGGAAAGCACGGCGAAATCAGTGCCCGTCATCGAGGGCAACCTGGAGATTCTGCAAGAGGGGACGCAATAATGGCGCAAACCGGCGCGCCCGCCGCGCCCAACATGGACGTGTTGTTGAAAGGACTGTGGCGGGACAATCCTGTCTTCGTCATGCTGCTGGGAATGTGCCCGGTGCTCGCGGTGACCAACTCGGTCGTTAACGCCGTGGCCATGGGTGCCGCCACGACCTTCGTGCTGTTCATGTCGAGCACCATTGTATCGCTCGTGCGACACTGGATTCCCAAACAGGTGCGCATCGCCTCGTTTATTCTCATCATCGCCACCTTCGTCACCGTCGTCGAGTACCTCATCCAGGCAATCAGCCTCGATATACACAAGGCTCTGGGAGCGTTTATTTCGCTCATCGTCGTCAACTGCGTGATCCTCGGGAGAGCGGAGGCGTTCGCTTCGAAGAACAGCGTGGGCAAGTCGATGCTCGACGCCCTGGGGATAGGGGTGGGCTTCACCATCGCCTGTTTGTGCCTGGGCCTGGTACGGGAGCTGCTCGGCAACGGTACCATCGCCGGGCTGCCCGTTTTCGGCGCGGAGTTCGAACCGTGGATCATCATGATCCTGCCCGGTGGAGCGTTCTTCGTCCTGGGGGCATGGCTGCTGCTCTTCAACTGGCTCCGCGAGCGAAAGGAGCAGCGGACATGAACGACGTCTCATCCCTGCAGATATTTATCAACGCGGCGCTGATCAACAATTTCGTCTTGAGTATGTTCTTGGGAATCTGTCCGTTCCTCGGGGTCTCGGGAAGGGTCGACACGGCGCTTCGCATGGGCG
Source organism: Candidatus Krumholzibacteriia bacterium (assembly GCA_036478295.1). Lineage (GTDB taxonomy): Bacteria > Krumholzibacteriota > Krumholzibacteriia > WVZY01 > WVZY01 > JAZGDW01. The sequence goes on along the minus strand of JAZGDW010000012.1, from coordinate 7,755 downwards.
CGGCGGTCACCTTTGTGATGCTCGTCAGCTCGATCTGTGCTTTCGGCATCCACCGTGCCCTGGTGGCAATCGACGCTCCGTACTTGCACTTGATCTCGTACATCGTCGTGATCGCGTCGGCGGTCCAACTGGTAGAGATGTTCATCAAGAAATTCAGCCCGGCGCTCTTCCGCGCACTGGGGATTTTTCTGCCCCTGATTACGACCAACTGCGCCATCCTGGGACTGGCGCTATTTCAGACCAACCGGCAGTACAGTTTCGGACAATCGCTGAGCTTCGCTCTCGGCGCGGGAGCGGGTTTCACCCTGGCCCTGCTGCTCATGTCCGGACTTCGGCAGCGGCTCGAGCTGGCCGACGTGTCGTCGGTCGTCAAAGGCGCGGCGCTGACCCTCATGCTGGCCGGTATACTGTCGATGGCCTTTATGGGGTTTGCGGGAATGGGGGGCTGACGCGTGTTGTATCATTTGCTCGTGGCCGTGGTGGCAATCGCGGCGCTCGCCGGCGGTTGGGTCGCCGTGCAGGCACTGGTACGGCGGCAATCGCCGGATCTCCCGAGCGGCTCGGACGTGTTGCAGTGCCGCATGTGCGGCGCCGGCGGTATGTGCCACTGCGGCTTCAACCCGGAGCGCGCACCGGAAACAGCCACAAAAAAGCAAGAACAGGGCGAGCGCTTGATTTCGAGCGGAAAACCGAGGGGAACCTGATGATCACAAGAAAACTATGGCCATGGGCGGAGCGCGCCTTCGACCGGAGGGGCTTCTTGAAAGCGTGCGGGATCTTCGGTATCGGTGCGGCCGGCGGGGGAGCCCTGCAGGCGCTGTTCGAAGTCGTGAGGGTCGGCCGCGACCGGGTCCGCGTCTCTCGATCCCGTATCGCCATGGGCACGTACGTCACCATTACTGCCGTGCACGCCTCGGCCGATCACGCCGAGGAGGCCATCGGCCGCGCGTTCGAAGAAATGGAACGTCTCATCGCGATCCTCAGTCGTCACGACACCGCTTCGCCGGTGGCGGTTCTTAATAGTGAGGGCATTATTCGGCGGCCGCCCGCTGAGCTGGTAGAAGTCGTGCAGCGGGCACTCGATTTGCATCGCACCAGCCGGGGTGCCTTCGACATCACGGTCAAACCGCTGGTCGATCTATTCGAGAAAAGTCCGGGACAGGGCGGGGCGATGCCGACGGATGGCGAACTCCGGGACGCGCTCGCACGGGTGGGCTCGGACGGAATAGAGATGGCGGACGGGCACATCCGGTTCTCGACTCGTGGTATGGGCATTACGTTGGACGGCATTGCCAAGGGGTATGTCGTCGACCAGATTTCACAGGTTCTCAGCGCGCGGGGAATCGACGATCACCTTGTCAATGCCGGCGGTGATATCCGTACCCGCGGTCGCCGGGCGGACGGGCGGCCGTGGACCGTGGCCGTCGAAGATCCGGAAAAGAAGGGACGCTACCCGGAAGTTCTGCGGCTGACATCCGCCGCAGTCGCCACGTCGGGAAGTTATGAGATATACTATGACAGGGAAAAGGTTTACAACCACCTGGTCGACCCGCACACAGGCCGCTCCCCTCATTATAGTAAAAGCGTCACTGTCACGGCGCGGTCGGTGATGCAGGCCGATGCGCTCGCTACCGCCGTCTTTGTCATGGGCCCGGGAGACGGGCTGCGGCTGATCGACTCCACGCCACAAAGCGCGTGCCTCATGCTCGGTGACGGCGGGGAGCGCCACCGGTCGGCCGGGTGGAAGGCGCAGGCACTCTAGTTGAACGAGGAGGTTTTCGATGGCTACTTACATCCTCTTGACCAAACTGACGCCCGAGGTAATGAGCGACCTCAAGCACCGCGAAAAAATCGGCAAAAAGTGGATGAAAGAGGTGGCGAAGAAGTGCCCGGAGGTGAAGTGGATCTCGCACTATGTGTTGCTGGGACCGCACGATTTCCTGGACATCTTCGAGGCGCCGAATGAGGAAGTTGCCGCCAAGGTGTCGATGATCACGCGGTCGTCCGGCGCCCTGGAGGCGGAGACCTGGACGGCGATCCCGTGGGGGCGATTCGTCGAGCTGATCGACGAGACCACCTGAGTTGGACCATGCCGGTAGCCCGGGCATTCCATGACCCGTCAGCCGCGGGCGGCGCCGGTACGGCGCCGGTGAATACCGCACAACCGGCCGGTACCGCTACCAGCAATCGAAGAGCGTAGCAAAAAGGGCGGCTCCGAAGAGCCGCCCTTCTTGTGAGTTACGCACAAAGGGACAACCTAGAGCTGTAGCTCGTCTCCGGTCTGCCCGGATTCACCTGTTCCTCCGCTGCCAACCGAACTCGTCCCACCGGCTCCACCCGTTCCGGGGGCGCCGATCGTGAACGTGTTGTTCGATGATGTCGGTGTGCTCCCCGCGTTCGCAACGATCCCGAACGTGGGGCCTCCACCAGCACCGCCACCAGCACCGCTGTGGCCACCTCTGCCACCGTTGCCGCCACGTCCACCGTTTCCCGCACCGGAGACAACGTCACCGCTGCCGCCGCTACCGCCGCTACCGCCGGTACGGCCGAGGCCCCCGGTTCCGCCAGAGCCACCGGCGCCAGTGGTAATGTTGTTTCCGGTAATCGTTGCGTCACTGTTGCTGAGAACGATGCCGAACGAGCCTCCGCCACCCAGGCCGCGGGTGCCGCGGGTAGCGCCGGCACCGCCCTCGCCGCCGCCACCGCCACCACCGCCGGAACTTCCGAAGAGATTGCTCTCGCCGCCACCGCCACCGCCGCCGCCACCACCGCTACCGGCGCTTCCGGTCGTACCGTTGCCCCCAGCGGCAGGGTTGTAGATGCCGCTGCCGACAGAGCCGAAGGAGCCGCCACCGCCGCCACTCGATCCGTTGGTGCCGTTGCCCCCAGAGCCCCCGGTCGAGCCATTCGAGTCGGGGCCCCCACCGCTGCCACCGGCTCCAGCGGATCCGGCTCCAGCGGACCCGTTGGATCCGCCACCGAAGATTCCACCGCCGTTGCCGCCACGTCCACCGTTTCCGCCCGGGCCGCCAGATCCACCGCCGGCACCCGTCGAAGTGGTCGCGGTGTTGCCAAAATCGCCGCTGGCGCCACTCGATCCGTTGGAACCATTGCTACCGGCGGCACCGTCCTGGGCGGTCAGGATGTTGTTCGAAATCACGACGCCCGTGCTGGCGCTCAAGCCGATTACTATCGAACTCTCACCCGCCGTCACACCTGCCGCGCTCCGCACGGTCAAGCCGTCGACGGTGAGGTCGTTGGCCCCCGAGCCGAACATCGCTCGTGGCCCGCCGACGATGATGGTCTGGTTCGTCGCGATATCACGGAGCCAGCTCGCCGTGTTGAAACCGCCGTAAATACTCACGCTCGTGCGCAGCGTAACGGTTTCCGCAAACGTCCCGTCGGTGACATAGACGTCGGCGCCCTGGGCGCCCGCGTTCGCCGCATCGACGGCGGCCTGCACCGTCGCGAGCGGGGCCTGGCGCGTACCGGCGTTGGCGTCGTTTCCTGCCGTGCTGACCCACAGCGTGTTATTCGCGTCCTCGAGCAGCCAGATCACGACGCGGTCCGCCGTGCTGGTTTCGATTGGTGGAGTAACCGTCGTGACTACCAGGTCGAACTCCAGCGTGGCGACCTGGTCGATCGGCTGGATCGTCGGCATGGCCGTGTTGCCGTTGACGATGACCGCCGTCGGTCCCGAGACCTGGGTCCAAGAATAGGTGAGCGAGCTGCCATCCGGATCGACGCTCGCCGAACCGTCCAGAAAGACGGCATTGTTCTTCGTCACGTCCTGGTCGGCGCCGGCATTGGCAATCGGCAACCCGCTGGTCATAAACGACCACACGAAATCGGCAGCCAGCGCGTTGCCGGCAAGATCGGTTATGCCGGTAGTGACGGTCGCCGTGAAGTTCGTGCTCTCGGCCAGGGGGGCAGAGGGCGTGAAGGTCGCGGTCGCACCGGTGACACTAATAGCGCCGGTCACGCCGCCCACCGTAAACGTGGTTGCATTCACCGTCGCGGGATCTACCGCTTCCGAAAAGGTTGCACTGACGGTGGTGTTCAGTGCAACACCCGTGGCCCCATTCAGGGGCGAGACCGACGCAACCGTTGGTGCGGTTCCCAGGGTTGTAAATGACCACACGAAATCGGCAGTCAGCGCGTTGCCGGCAAGATCGGTTATGCCGGTGCTGGCGGTCACCGTGAAGGTCGTGCTCTCCGCCAAGGGGGCAGAGGGCGTGAAGGTCGCGGTCGCACCGGTGACACTGATAGTGCCAGTCACGCCGCCCACCGTAAACGTGGTCGCAGTCACCGTCGCGGGATCGACCGCTTCCGAAAAGGTTGCACTGACGGTGCTGCTCAACGCAACACCCGTGGCCCCATTCAGGGGAGAGACCGACGTTACCACGGGCGCGGTTCCCAGGGTCGAAAACGACCACACGGTTGCGGCCAGCGGGTTACCCGCGATGTCCTTCACCCCGTTAGTTACCGTCACCGTGTAGGGCGTGCTCTCGGCCAGAGGGGCAGAGGGCGTGAAGGTCGCCACCTTTCCGTTGAGCGCGACCGTGCCTGTCACACCACTCACGGTGAAGGTCGTGGTATTGACGGACGCCGCCTGTACCGGCTCGTCGAAGGTCGCGCTGATCGTCGTATTCAACGAAACGTTAATGGCCCCAGCCGCGGGCGACATCGATGTCACCGTCGGCGCTTTGGTGTCCACTGCCACCGGGGGTGGGTCGTCCCCACTGCACCCTACAACGGCGACAAGCATCAGTACTGCCAAAGAAATGGCCGTAACCCTCACCCTGCTCCCGCGGAACGGCGGGCAGGCGGGGTTCCGGTCAAAAACCCTTCGTATTCGCCTCATACGTTTACCTCCTGTGGACTTCAGGGAATCGCCGGTGGGGTCAGCATGGAGGAGTGTGGCGTGAAGATGAGTGGACTAAACGCTGAGTTTACCCGGCGCGAAAAGACGGCAGAAGACTACCATACTTTTCTCCGGATGTCGAACGGGTTCGCCGACCACCAAGGACCGGGGCATCCCGACAGGGGATCGAGCGGTTAAATCGTCGTCTGGCGCCCGCGCGGGCGGGAAAGCGGTCCATCGAAACCGGCACGCGGGGCAACCGCCGCCCGAAAAATCGAAGATCGGGGAGAGATCACGACAAAAATAAGCGGCAGGGTTGACAAAGCCATTTACATCCCTTACAGTTAGACTCGGACTGCCCGCAGTTACGAATCCAGCGTTTGCGCGTCGGGACGGCGATGCTGGGTCCCTTCACTAACTTGCGATCGCAACCGTGCGAAGAACTGCTTAGTGAGACTGTAAGGTCATCATTTCTAAATCCCTCCGGAAGCAACCACTCGGCCGAGGAGTTTGAAATTGGCCGCTTACACAGATGTTAATCACTGGCTGGATCCCACAGGTGTAAAACTCGTCGAAGAAGCCCGGGAGCGCGCACAAAAATACTCGCAACGGTACTTTCGCGGGCCGCAGCTTCTCCTGGCTCCTCTCGAGAACGGTATGCTCGACAACCCGCTGCTGCGTCTCGGCAGCGACCCGGAAGACGCCGTCAATTGGTGTGCACCCCTGGCCGAGAAAGCGGCCTCTCGTTATTCGGGTGTCACCGAACCCATCCTCGAAACGGCTACCGCGAACAGCTTGATTGCCAAGGGCAGGGAACTCGAACGTCTGCTCAACGAGTTCGATATTGTCGAGTGCATGCTCTGTGACAATCTGGGGTTTGTCTCGCACGAGCTGCGGGGCGCACCTTTTTCTTTCGATGATCTCTATTTGGAAGTTTCCAAACTCAACCCGGCGTACGGGGCGCAGAAAAGTGACGGGGCGGGTGACACCAAACGCGCGGCCGTGACAAAACCGGGCGCGGCGAGCTTTGGCGACGTGCTTGGCCGCTACGCGCAGAATTTGTCCGAGGCGGCCGCCGGCCAGGGGCTCGACCTCTCCGCACACCGCAAGGACGTGATCCGGCACATCTCGGGCATCCTGGGACGGCTGACACGGCCCAACCCAATGCTGGTGGGGGATCCCGGTGTCGGCAAGACGTCGCTGGTGGAAGCGCTGGCCGCCTGGCTCCTGACCGACGAGGCTCCCGAGTGGCTAAAGGGTTGTCAAATTTACTCGGTCTCGTGCAGCTCGCTCATCGCCGGAGCCGGCTACCGCGGGCAGCTGGAGGAGCGCCTGCAGCAGCTGATCGACGCGGCCATAGTGCGCAAAGACATCGTACTTTTTCTCGATGAGATCAACGTGCTGGCCGACCAGGGCAGCGCCGGGTCGAGCAGCCTGCTGGGGCTTTTCAACACGTACCTGAACAAAGGGACCTTCAGGCTGATCGCCGCTGCCACGACCAAGGAATTCGAGGGCAAGATTCGGCCCAACGACGCCTTCATTCGCCGCTTCGAAGTTGTCAAGATCAAGGAACCGAGCAAGGACGAGAGCCTGGAGATGCTCAAGACGCATCTGCCCAGGTTCGAGAAGCACTACGGGTTCGGCGTGGAAGAGGACACCCTGCCCGCGGTGGTGAGCAACTGCGAGCGCTACATGCCGTCGCTGCGTTTTCCGGCCAAGGCAATTTCAATCCTGGATAGTGCGTTTCAAAGCCTGCGTGACAAAGTGGAGCCGGAATCCAAACCGGCTGGCGGTGAGAAATCCCCTCCGGCGGCCGACACGGCGCCCGTCACGGGTAAGGACGTCGAAACCAGGCCGGCCGACGGTCGGCGCGTCGCCTCCCGTGACGTGCTGCAAGTGGTCGCGCGCGAGACGGGCATACCGATTTCGCGGCTCTCGGAGATGGAGCACGCCAAGCTCAAAGGGTTGCAGGACTACCTGGAGGGGAGGGTGTACGACCAGCACCGCGCCACGAATGCGATGAGCAAGGCGATCCAGAACCTCAGGCTTGGCCTGAGCGACCCGGCGCGCACCAAGGTATCGTTCATTTTCGTGGGCCCGCCCGGCACCGGCAAGACCGAGTTGGCCAAGGCGGTCGCGGAGTATCTCATGGGTAGCACGGCGGCGTTGGTCCGCTTTAACATGTCGGAGTTCCAGACCCCGGAGAGTTACCAGCGGCTCGTAGGCCCGCCACCGGGGTACGTGGGTTATGACGAGGGCGGAGAGCTGACCAACAGCCTAACGGAGAACCCGTACAGCGTGGTGCTCTTCGACGAGATGGAGAAGGGGTCGAGCCGTGTTTTTGATGTTTTGCTGCAGGTCCTCAGTGATGGCCACCTGACGGATAATCACGGCCGCATCGTGGACTGCAAGAACTCCGTGTTTATAATGACCTCGAACGCCCTGGCCGATGTCGGCGATTCCGACGACGGACAGATCCGGGAGATGCTGCTGAGGTATCAGGACCCACACCAGGGCCAACAACTCGGCCCGACCTTCCGCCGGGAGTTTATCGACCGCCTCGAAATTATTCCCTTCGGGCCTCTGGGCAAGGACACATTGCAGAAGATCGCCCGCAGGGAAGTCAATCGGGTTATCGATCAAGTGAACAATAGTGAGATTCTCACTTGTGGGATAGAGGTGGATGATGCTACAATGCAATGGCTTATATCACAAATTGACAGTCGGACCACGGGGGCGCGCTCGGTGCAGCGGCTGGTCGAGAGCCACGTTTCACGCTTGATCAGCGACCGATTCGTGCAAGGCGCCATTAAATCAGGAGGCAAATACAAAATAACCGTTGGAGATGATAACAAGTTGGGAATCCATTGAATTGAGCCTGATAACGGAGG
>JAZGDW010000119.1:0-2118 GCA_036478295.1 Candidatus Krumholzibacteriia bacterium | reverse complement strand
TTGAGGAGCGTATCTTCAATCTGTCACCGGGCGTCGTGGGACACGCGAGAAAGCCTCTTATCCGGCAAGCACTGGATTAAGAAGAAGGGCAGCACCAGACGAGTATCGGGCGCTCGGTGACCTTGGCCGCAGGATCGAAGAACTACGAGAGACTCAGGGATGGTGTATCACCACCGGTCCGCTCAGGTTGGCACCGTACTGCAGGCCACCATGTTCCGTACCCTTCGTCGAGAGACTTGCTTCGAACTCGTCGCTTGCATCAGGATGTTTGCAATTAATGGCCCCGGAGGAACGACTCGTTGCTCTGAGATTCGTGGCGTGGGAAGAGAAAAAGAGAAGAAAAATGGAAGGATTTCGGGAAGGTCTCCCCACGGCTGACATTTACCGCATCATCCAACCGCGTACGGTAATTATCCGCCCTCAAAGGACGTGGACCTATACGTAGAACTCCGGATTTTGCAGTTCTTGGTTTGGGCGTACCATCTATTCCTTGTGCTGCAATCATGGTTGCCCTCTGGCACACCGGCGAAATTAAGGGGCTGATTCCTGCGCTGCAGCGCTAGACAGGGAGGAGACTGTCTGATCTACAAGATTTTCGTCGTGTTGGCCTGCTGCCTCACTGGCAAAACCGTACTCCCCCAGACAACGCAAGACGACCTGCATATACCACGCATAGACCGTCCGCCAGAGCTCGCGGATTTCGCCGGTATGGAGACGTCGCCAGAGATTCGCGACAGTATGGTAGTGGTCACTGGTTTCACCCAACGACTGCCTGACGATGGCGCACCCGCCAGCGAACGGACGGATGTGTACCTCGCCTACGATGAGAGGAATCTCTACGCGGTGTTTCTCGCGTTCGATTCTGACCCGGATCAAATCCGCGCCAATCTCTCACCGCGGGAGAACGTCGAGAACGACGACACCGTCGGCATTCTCATCGACACCTTCAACGATCAGCGCACAGGCTATGCATTCCGGTCGACGCCACTTGGCGTGCAGTGGGACGGGCGGTGGAACGAGGTCGCGAGAACGCCGACATTCGACAGCGCGTATCAGGCCGTCTGGTATACCGACGGCGAGCTTACCGATACGGGCTTTATGGTGCTCATGACGATCCCCATGCGCGCGCTGCGGTTTCCGGAGACCGGGGAGCAGGTGTGGCGGGTCATGTTCGAGCGCAAGATACCTCGGCGCAGCGAGGAGGCCTACTGGCCCGAGTACTCCATCGCGGTGGAAGGGCGTCTCAATCAGGCGGCCCATCTTACCGGCATCCGCGACGTCTCACCGGGACGTAACATTCAGGTCGTCCCCTTCGTTTTCGCGCGGACGTTCGATGTGCTGGACCCCGATGCGGTCGGAGGACCGGCCTTCAACGAGGACTCGGAGGATGACTTGGGACTCGATGCGAAATTCGTTTTCCGTGACAGCATGGTGCTGGACGTGACGCTCAATCCCGATTTTAGTCAGGTGGAGTCCGATGAGCCGCAGGTGACGGTCAACGAACGCTTCGAGGTGCGCTTCCCCGAGCTGCGCCCTTTCTTCATAGAGAACGCCGACTATTTCGCGACCGAGACGCAGCTCGTGTTTACCCGACGTATCGTGGATCCGGAAGCGGGCCTCAGATTCACGGGCAGGCAGGGTGACTGGGGTATCGGGACCATGCGCATTGATGACGATGCGCCTGGGCAAAATCGGGATCCCATCGATCCGCTGGCGGGCGAAGCTGCCGACATCAGCATATTGCGGATCTTTCGCGACATCTCCGAGCAATCCCGAGTAGGCATGCTCTACATTGACCGACAGTTCGGTGAATCCTACAACACGGTCACCAGCATCGATGCGCGGTTCAAGCTCACTGACAACTGGACGACCCAGATGCAGCTCACCGACACGGAGACGCTCAGGGAGAACGGGCAGCGGCTCAATGGCAACCAGAAGAACATTCGCTTCGACCGCAGCGGCCGGCACGTTGGCGTGCACTCCCACTACATTAACTCCAGCGAGGATTACCGCGCCGACCTCGCGTTCATCAATCGGAATTACTCGCCGGACACGAACGGCTACCACAACAGGGTAACCATGACTTTCTATCCCGCTAGTGGCCGTGTGAATAACTGG
>JAZGDW010000118.1:0-2190 GCA_036478295.1 Candidatus Krumholzibacteriia bacterium | reverse complement strand
AGCACACCGCCAGCCGGCGGATCGCAACTTCCCGTCGAGGGTGTCGCGCTGACGAACGTTGCGGTTGCCGGTATCTCGGGCGGCAACGTATCGGTCACTTCCACGTTGTTCGCCGCCAGGGGGCCGTTATTCAAGACCGTCACGATGTAGGTGAGCGTATCCGATACACCTTCGTCCACCGCGCCCGGATCGACCGTCTTGTTCACGCACTCTATGTCGGTCTGCCCAAAAACCGCTTCGGCCGGACTTGGCGCGAGAGAGACAATGACAAATCCCGCCAGAGCCGCGAGCGCGGCGGCGAGCGGCCATGTCGGAAATCTTCGAGTCTTCATGATCGTCCTCCCATGTGTTTTTCGCCGAAGCGATCCGATCCGAAGTCAAGGACCTTCAGCGGGATTTTTTAGTTTGCCTGAAGTTAAGCGCTGGGACCTTAAAGTATATTAACTTGGATTTCCTTGTCGCGAAACTCCCCAGCGGGGTCGCGAAACTCCCCAGCGGGCGCTCACCAATGTACAATTGAAATCCGCCGAAGAAATACGCGCTGAGCCGCGTCAAGGTTCGCCTCCCTTTGCATTCCGACCAGATTTTCAGTCGAATCTGCAGCAAACTGCTGCAGTCCAGCACTAAAATAGAGCAGATGTCAATAGCGGATTAACATTGTACCGGAGTGGCGTGGTAAAATTGCCCCACGGGAAAGAGCAAGAGAGGAGTGTGCGGGCCCGTACTTGCGGCGCGCGGAGCTTTTTCTTGGCCGTATTTGGTGTGTGTCACCGGGTAAGGAAAAGCTGGCTGATTCGACTGTGCGGCACGCATCATCGGACGGCCAAGACGCCTTCGCGCTTCGCTGATCTTTCAGCACCGTCACGCCGGGGAGAGGACTTTCACTTCCAATTCCAGGCTCTCGAACACGCTTCGGCACGGAAGAGAGGAGGGCGGTTTCCCGCCCCCCTGTTACCGGTCCCCGGCGGGCGACCGTCGGATGCATCCGCCCGTAACGCCGGCCCTCTAATTGAGATCAAAACCGGTGGGCGGATGAATCTGCAGGTTGCCGCCGTCGAGGTAGCCCTCGACCATGTAAATGACGGCCGACCCGGGATCCGCGGTCTCGTGGATCGTTATCCGGTAGAAATCCGGGCAGGCACAGCTCGCCACCAGACCGGCGGAGCCTCCCACCGGACAGGTCGGCGGTGCCGGAGGCTGCTTGCCGTTCTTGCCGGGCTCGCCCAAGTCCTCGATATGCACTTCGAACCAGTGCAAAGTCACACCGGGCACCACACCGCTGAGCGGTGTAGACGGATTCCTGATGTTCTTGAAGGAGCCGACGCCCGCGAAATCGATCTGCTTGTTGGGCGCGGGCCGCGCCGGGTTGCAGAATCCCGGATCGCTGCACACGATCACGTCGATCTCGGTGTCTGGCGGCGCGCTGGCGGTTCCCGCGTGGAAGATGAAACTGCCGGCCGGACCCCTTTGCTGGTGATGGGTCCATTCTCCCTTGGGTTGCGGCTGCGCCCCGGTGTTGGCCCCGGCCTGGCCGCCGGCCTGGTACCGGTTCGTCCCGTTCAATAGGTTGTAATGGCCTTTCGCCCAGGAAATTCCGTTCCAGTTCCCGTCTTTGTCCAGGACGCCGCCGGTGACACGGCAGCCACCCGGTGTGACGGACCCCGCGACTTCGCACTGCGGGCCCGCGTTATTGTCGGGATTCGGATCGGCCTCGTTCCCCGACACACTGGCGACGTTGAGCAAATCGTCGCCCACCATCGGGTCCGGCGCGTTGACGTTTATGGTCGCGCTGGCCTGTCCACCGGCGGGCAGATTGCCAATGGGACAGGTGACCACGCCGGCGACGGGTGCATTACAGTCAGGTGACGATACAAAGTCCACGTCGGCCGGCAGAATGTCCGTTATGACCACCCCGGTCGCTGGGTCGGGGCCGTCGTTCCTGATGTCCACCGTGTAGGTGATGTCCGTGTTCACGCCCTCCGCCAGCGTTTCCGGAACGGCGATCTTACTCACGCACACCAGGTCGGTCCCCGGCGGAGGTTGGCAAAGGGGGTGGTCGGGGATTAGCGTGCAATCGACGGCGTTGGCGGGCGCCGCGAACGATAGAACGGCAAAACCCGCCAGAGCCGCGAGAGCAGCCGTGACGGGCGAGTGCAGTCGCTTCTTCATGATCGTCCTCCCATGACTGCT
>JAZGDW010000117.1:0-7031 GCA_036478295.1 Candidatus Krumholzibacteriia bacterium | reverse complement strand
GGGGAGCCGGGCAGGACTCGAACCTAGCTTCTGGCTCTCATCCGTCCCGCCGAAATCCTTTCCCCTCGAACCCGGATTCGTTATCCTCATCGAAAACGCGGTGCCCACTTGCCGTGCATGGTAAGCCGATTTCACAGGTGCACCCATACAAGCAACGGTTCGCTCCGGAATTGGGGTAGTCGTGAAAGTGAGCTGCTCTCGCATAGGTCAGCATGATGGTAAACCGTTTTCAAGAGTTTAGGGAGAAACGAGATAACTATCTACGTTACCTGTATGACCACGGAGACGGTTCAACGCGCCAAGTTTTCGATTCATTGGAGGTCGCGAGAAGCCTCGGCTATTCGGATGACGATGCAGTGAGAATCGTTCTATACCTTCGGGACGAGGATTTGATAAAAGTTATCGGTTCTACTGGCAAGCAGGACGCCTTTCGATTTACCACTCAAGGGCTCCACAGGGCCGAACTCTCCGAAGTAAAGAAAGAGAGGCAGGACGAGCACGATAGCATCTTTCGAAAGGACGGAGATTATTGGACACTGAAATACGATGGAAAGAAAGTTCGTCTCAAGGACATAAAAGGAATGAACTACATCTCCCATCTGCTTCTTTATCCGAATCAGAAGTTCCGCGCCTTGGAGCTGACACAGCTTTTTAGTAAGGGGACCGGAGTGATAAACGCCAAACCTTCCGATTTCGATGCAGATCAGCCGGTTGTCACGGGCCTTGGTAATGCTGGGCCCATATTGGATTCCAAGGCTAAGGAAGAGTACAGAGAGCGCTTGAACACGTTGCAGAAAGAACGCGAGGATGCTGAGAAGGACAGCGATCAGGCTCGCCTCTCCAAGATAAATGAGGAGGCCGAACTGCTGATCAGCCAGCTCGGCGGCGCGTACGGCCTTGGAGGTCGAGGCCGCAAGGCCCTCGACAATGAGGAGAACGTACGCAAGGCTGTCTCAAAGTCCATAAAGGAAGCCATCAAGCGCATTGGGAGGTCCCATCCCACTCTGGCTCGCCACCTCTCCGACCACATTCACCCTGGTCGGACGTGTTCGTATAACCCGCCAGAACCCATCGACTGGCTGCTGTAACGATTTTTTCTCCAAAAAAAACACGGTCGCGCCCTCGATAGTAGCATTGCGCGTTCGAAAGTAGCGCCTCCCTTATAGAGGGACGCGCCAATCCCGATCCGGCAAACGGTGTACGGGCACGGAGTCGATTGGGTGGAATACCGTTCCTCGAAGAGGAACCAGCAATGCCAGACAAGTCTCAGAGCACGATGCCCCCAACCCTCAGGATCGTTGTTGACGACGCAGGTGGACCGATGGCGTCCGCCTCCGCCGTCCGAGCCCTCCGGTTACTGGCCCGCTGGGCTCTCCGAAAGGCACAGAAGCGCCGCCAAGGGGTGGAGGAGGAAGTCAGCGAGGTCGTAACCGGCGACTTCTCAAAGGGTTCTGGCCTCCAAGAAGCCGCACAATTGACTTGATAAGGTTTGACGAAGAGGTAACATCCGGAACTGGATTATGGTGCAACACATTGATAATATTAAGCTTGCGGCTTCTTACTTGAGGCGCTCCACTGACCGGCAGGAGCAGTCGCTCGAGACGCAGCGGCACCACATTAAGAGATATGCCGCTGATAACGGTTATGAGGTTGTTGTGGAGTTTGTGGACGACGCCGTCAGCGGAACCAGCACCCGTGGCCGAGACGCCTTTCAGCGCTTGATGGCTGATGCACAACGCTCAAACTGCCCGTTCAACTACCTCATCGTATACGATCTCAGCCGGTTCGGGCGGGGAACCGCCTATGAGGTCATGGCGCATATCCACGCGCTTCGACAACACGGCGTTCGGTTGTTGTCCGTTATGGATCCTTTGATGGGGAATGACTTCGATCCCATGGTCATTGCCCAGGTATCCACTGTTTCTCATAGCGAGGTGAAGAAAACGGCGTGGAAGACAATTGATGGGCAACTTCTGCGTGTGAATGCGGGATGGTGGATGGGAGGAACTCCACCGTTTGGGTACGACCTGCACTACTTCGACAGTGCGGGCAAACGGTTCATGGTTGTTCGCTACCTCAAGTCCGGAAAGAAAGAGATCCTTCGCCCGGATGGCACGACGGACCGAGTTCTGGGCCAAGGGGACACGATCACGCGGAGCAAGCTCGATCATGCGAAACTCGCTCTTAGCCTCGCCGAGCGGGTGGCCATCATTCAGCGCATCTTTCGAATGTACGTCTTCGAGGATCTGGGCTTCAAGTTCATCGCCCAGACGCTCAACGAAGAGGGCCTCCGGTCACCAAGGGACGGAAACTGGTCGAAGAATACGCACAGTCACTGGTCGCGGGGCACGATCCGGAGCATCTTAATCAACCGGCACTATGTCGGCGACACCGTGTGGAACAAGAGGACTCAGGCGAAATTCTTTGAGCTCAAGGGCGGAAAACTTGAAGACATCGAAGGGCTCCTAGAGAGCGACTCCAAGCGGCCTCCTCGCAAGGTTACCGAACGAGATTGGATCATCATCCCCGACACTCACGAGGCGATAATCGACCGGACTCTGTTCGAGAAAGCACAGCAGATCATGAAGGCGCGCGCGGTGACCCGTCGTTCAACTCCGTACCGAACGGGCAGGGCAGTGAAGGCACCGTATCTGCTGACGGGTTTGTTCGACTGTGAATGTTGCGAGCATCCGCTGACGGGCCAGCGCAGAACCAAAGGCAAGCGTCGAATCGACGGATCGCCAGTTCTCACCTATGGGTACCATTGCTCTGGCTACCTACGAAAAGGGCGCCCGATCTGCCGCGGTGGGTCGATCCAAAAGGATGCCCTCGAAGGGGCTATCTTGGAGTTGATCGAGGTACGTGTGCGTGCCTTCCTGTCGGACGGCGGGCAGGAGTCTGTTGAGAAAATGATCGGCCGCGCATTGAACGAGGGTCAGCGCGACCCGAAGAAGGAGCTTGGGAAAGTAGAGCGTGAGATCGATGCGCTGGAAGGAAAGATCAGTCGGCTGATCGATGGGTTCCTTGACAAAGTTAGTGCTGAGAATCAGCAGTTGCTCGATCGTAAGCTAACCGAACTGAGGGAGGAACTCCAACGCTTGGAGGGGCGCCGCGATCAAATCGCCTCAGCGTGCATGGTTCAAACCGATGCCAAGCAGACGGCGAAAGAGATCGCTGCAACCCTTGAGGATTTCAAGGATGTTCTTGCCGAGGGAACGGTTGACGAGAAGCGCGCCTTCATCGGTTTGTTCGTCGAAGGCGGCAATGTAAACCTGAAGGAGAAAAGAGCAAGGGTGCGTATAAGAAGATTCCCGAGCCCAAAGGAACTGGACCCGGGAAATCTTCTTTCGGTGATGGTAGCGGGGGCCCGATGTGAACACCAAAAGACGCCATTTCCGCCCGTAGACGTGGTGGAGGTGGCTTTCGAGCGTAAGGGCTCAACGCTCGTCCCAGTCGCTGCGTAGGCGGCTTTTTTGTGGCCCTGCAGCGCCTAGCACACCCTTTCTCTTCTTGTGGCCGTGGTGAGAGCACAGGGGCTAAACCGGGGACCTCTCAGGCCCCTTGGAGTGGAGACTGTGAGAGCGAGATCCTTGCCCATAGATTCATACGAGAAAGCCCAACGCGTTCTCCTGGGGCATGTCCTCAATTTCCCGAGTACCGCGGACGAAATCTTCGCGCGGCTCCGGGCGGGCGACGCAGACGCGTTCAGCCAACCGGTGCTTAGGAAGATTTTCGAAGCGATGCGGGCGCTCTATGGCCGAGGCGCCGAGATCTCGGTCCAGGGTGTTGTGGCAGAGACCAAAAGAGCTGGCGACAGCGCAGGCGTTACGAACACGTGCCTTTCCTGCATGGATGCCGCTGATGGGGAGTACAAGGTCCAAGAGCTGGGGGGGACGCACGATGACTATGTCCGCGCCCTTCGAGAGGGGTATCAACTGCGGAACCTTAAACAAACCATGGAGGGGGCACAAGACTACAAGTCGGCGATACGGGCGGTCGAGGAGGCCACCGCGTGGAATGTGAGGTGCGGGGAGGGTGATGGGACGGATGGTGAGTTCCGCGCGGTGGCTGAGCGGATCTACGCACTTCGACAGAAGAAGGGATCGGGAGACCGGCGAAAGGACTATGAGATCCACACCGAGGTCACCAGTACGATCCTCGCTCACTTGGACGAGAAGGGCCGGTTTTATACCGACGGGCACCGCGCCTACCTTTTCTTCGAGGCCGAGAAGAGGCTCGTCGAGATCGACGCCGAGGATGACGGATTCCGGCTTCTTCTTTACCGCTACGGTATCAATCCCGCGGATCCCATCTATCGTTGGATCACGGCAGGCCTTCGAAACGAGGCCATTGCCCGGGGGGAAAGGACCGAGATCCACCAGCTCTCCTACTATGACCCGGTGCGATTGACCCTCTACGTTTGTAATCAGGCAAACCAGATCCACCGAATCACGCCGGACCGGATCGACCTCGTTGATAACGGAACCGACGGCGTGCTGTTCGTCTCGGACCCGCGGGCCACGTCCTTCGAACGGGTCTCGGTCCCGGAGGGGGTCTCAAGGTTTACGGACATCATTAGCTCGAAGATCAATTTCGCCGCCGACGAGCTGACGCCCGGCGAGCGTCAGCGGGTCTTTGAGTTGTGGTTCTACTCGATGTACTTCGAGTCGATCATGCCGACGAAGCCGATTGTGGCCTTCGTCGGACCCAAAGGTTCGGGGAAGTCAATTACGCTGAGGAAAGTGGGGATGCTGCTTCTCGGAGGCCACTTCGATGTAACGCCGCTCACCACCGATTACAGAGATTTTGATGCGGCCGTCACGAACTCGCGGTTTGTGGCCTTCGATAATGCAGACCACAAGTGCGCATGGCTAAACGACCGGCTCGCCACGGCGGCAACTGGTGGAGTCATCAAGAGGCGGGAGCTCTACACAACGAACCGGCTGGTCGAGATCCCGACACATTGTTTCGTGGCAATCACGGCCCACACGCCCCATTTCCGACGGGACGATGTCGCCGACCGGTTGCTAATCATGAAGGTCGAACGCCTCAAACGGTTCGTCTCCGAGAAGAAGTTACTTTCAGAAGTGATGGCCCACCGGAATGAGATTCTCTCGGAGGTCCTTCTCAAACTCCAGGCAATAGTGCGGGCGCTCCGGGCCGAGTACGGCGTGGACGATTCGAGCGCCTTTCGAATGGCCGACTTTGCCGATTTCGCTCTGAAAGTCGCCCGTCACGAAGGCCGGGAGGAGCAGTTAAAGCGAATCTTCGGAAAGCTAAGCCACGAGCAGTCGGAGTTTACGCTAGAGGGCGATCCGATCTACGAAACCCTCTCCATCTGGGTACCGGAGAACGAGGGCCGGGAGGTGACGAACAAGGAGCTCTGGGGCGAGCTCAAAGCGATCGCCGAACGTGAGGGGATCGACTTTCGCCGCTATGAGCAAAACGCCCGCGGCTTTGCTCGGCGGATGACCAACCTCCAGTCGAATTTGCAGGAGTTCTTCGAAATGGCGGATATTCCCAAGCGGGCGCGCGTGGTCTACCACAGCTTCAGGCTAAAAGCGACCTTGGTGAATGTGGTGAATGAAGGTGAATGAACGAAATCGTTCATTCACCATCGGAATTGAGTGTAAGGAAACGGCTTCCAGCGTTTGGTGAATGTGGTGAATGTAGGTTCCTACTATCGCGCGTACGCACGTGTAGAGAAAGTTATTTTGGCGAGTGGACATTCACCTCCTTCACCAGTTGGGCCAAATGAATTTGCTAGCAAAGGGTTGCGGTGGTGAATGCAGTGGTGAATGTGGTGAATAAGGTGAACAACCAGAGAAAGAATCCAGCGGATACGTCAGTCGGGAACCGTGACATTTCAACGCTGGCCGTGGAGCAGGTCCCGATCGAGAAGCTGGTTCCAAACGAGCGAAACCCGCGCCATAACGACGAAGCCGTGGATGCAGTGGTCCGCTCCATTCAAACCTACGGCTTCAATAGTCCGATCATCACCGACGCTGATCTTCGGATTGCTGCCGGCCACACGCGTCTAAAGGCGGCCGAGAAGCTCGGTCTAAAGACCGTTCCCGTGATTCGCATACCGGGGCTCGTAGGCTCCAAGTTCACCGGCTTCGCCATCGCCGACAACAAGACGGCGGAGATCGCTGAGTGGGATCCTGAGCTGCTTAACAAGCTCATCTCAGAACTCAACCTCGAAGTCGATTTCGATCTCTCATCACTCGGCTTTGATGATATGGAGCTAACCAAAATCCTCGACTGGGACAGGAATGAGGAACTGGCCGATGACGCGCCGCCTGTACCTAAGGTAGCGATAACCCAACCAGGAGACCTGTGGCTCCTTGGGGAACACCGCCTCTTGTGCGGCGATGCCACGAACAGCGATCACTTCGAGTCCCTGCTCGAGACGCAACGTATCGATTGTTTGGTAACCGATCCGCCGTACGGCGTTGGTTACCGCAGCCGGGGTAAAAAAAAGGAAACGTGGGGCACCATCAAGAACGACGATCTAGACGCGGTTTCTCTGGAGGCGTTTCTGCGGACGGTTTTCCAGAATGTCGCTCAAGTCTGCCGCGACGGAGCGACTGCCTATGTCTTCCATGGGATCAGCATGGCCGGCATCCGGGTAGCGTTCGAACGGGCGTTCCTGTCGGCCAAGTTCCGGCTGTCTTCAACCATTGTGTGGGTGAAGCAGGCGGCGTCAATGGGTTGGTCGGACTATCGGGAGCAGCACGAGGCGATTCTGTACGGTTGGTTAGGGAAAGGTCACCGCAGGATTAAAGACCGAACCCAGACAACAGTGTGGAAGGTGGATCGGGAGGGTAACTACCAGCATCCTACTCAGAAGCCGGTCGCGCTAATCTCGCGAGCGTTGAGGAACTCCACCATCCGCGGCGAATGCGTGCTCGATCCGTTCGTTGGCTCCGGCACTACCTTGATTGCCTGTGAGCAACTTGGCCGCCGCTGCTTCGCCATGGAGATCGAACCGAAGTACTGCGACGTGGTTGTTAAGCGATGGGAGACGT
>JAZGDW010000116.1:0-5554 GCA_036478295.1 Candidatus Krumholzibacteriia bacterium | reverse complement strand
ATCTGCCGGGCACGGTGCGGGTGCCCGCCTGGTCGCCGGACGGGCGGCTCATTGCGTTTCGAAACGTGGACGAAGCCGGCGTGGGGGGCATATACACGGTGACGGCCACGGGCGGCGCGCTGCGGTTGATTACGGAGGTGGACGGGCGCGACGACGCCATCGCCTGGTCCAGCGACGGGCGAAGCATCGCGTTTGCCGCGTCGCAGATGGGCAATCTCGACATCTACTCCGTGGATCTCTCCAACCGCCAGATCACCGAAATCGTATCGGACGCCGGCAACGATTTTTCGCCGGCGTGGTCGCGGGCCGCCGAAGAGCTGGTGTTTTGCTCGGACAGGACCGGCGCGCCGGAAATCTGGATCAAGGACCTGAAGACGGGACGGCAATTTCGGGTGACCAAAGACGGCGGCAACACGCATCCGGCGCCCGCCCCGCGCGGCAAGCGAATCGCATGGCTGGACAGAGAAAGACACCTTGTCATTCTCGACCGCAACACACGCAAACGAATTCGGGTCGAATCACCAAAAGACATCTGGTCCGCGCCGGCGTGGAGTGCCGATGGGCGTTTCATCGCGGTTGCGGCCCGCCACTGGGGCGCGCTGGACGTCTACATTATAAAGGCGGACGGCAGCGGCCTACTGCTCCTGACGAAGAACATGAACGCCAACGGCACGCCGAGCTGGAGTCCCACGGCGGCCCGTCTGGCGATCCTGGCCGAAGTCGAGGGCCGGTCGAGCGTCTGGGTGCTCGACGGTCTCGAGGACTATCTCGACCGCCTGCTCAACCCCGTTCGCTTCGAGATCTTCGAGGCGCCAGCCGGGCTTTGAGCGGAGCCCGGCGCGTACCCGCCTCGGTGATTGCCCGCCGCTGAACGTCCGCCGGCGAAGGCCGGCCCGTGAATGCGAACCGGTGAGGACCGGGCGCATACACGCGCGGTGATTGCCCCGGCAGCATCTCCCGCCCTTGCGTGATGCGATTCCGCGCCGGCGACCCCGTGTTTTGCAAACTCCCGCAGCCGTCCCGCGTGACACGATTCCCCGAGACTCCCCATCGTCCGTGCAAATCTTGCCGCAACTTCTGATCCCCGCACTCCGCTCCAATCCCCGACAACGACGAGACGGCCGCTGCACTGCACGAAAGGCCTCCCCACGGTTGGCATTGCCTCTTTTTGGCTTATCGGCGCGGCGGGACGGCCTGTCCGTGGCACCATCCTTGCAAACTCCCGCTGCACACCGCACATGGGGGAGAGACATGATTGGTAAACACATCAAGACATCGCTGTGGGTGTCCGTCGTTTTGTTTTGTGTGCCCGGGTTTCTTTTTGCGCTGCCGGGCGACCACGGCCAACCGTCGGAGCCGCGTCACCTGTCCGTGGAAGCAACCGAGGTTGCCCGCCCCACACAGTCCGCGCCGCACATCGTTGAGTATTTTGAAGCGCGTTCGATGACGGCAGGGGTTGAATTGGTGTGGTCCGCGATTTCGGAAAGGGACATCCGCGGATTCAGCATCTACCGCCGGGACCCGGACAGCCATCTCTTTCTGCTGATAAACCAGGAAGGACTGATTGGTCCCTGGCTGAAGAACTACATGGACGGCGACGTGCAGCCGGCGACCACCTATCAATACGCGCTGGCCGTTGTGCACACCGACGGTTCCGAAGTTCTCTCGGGCCCAGCCGAAGTAACGACACGCCGCGCGCGGCCGGGCCGGCAAATGGTCCACAACGCCGCGGCCCGCTGATACGCACTCGCTTTCGCGCAGGCCAGGCACCTGTCAACTCCGTTGATGGCCGTTTGTAAACTGTGATTGCGAACCGGGGCGGCGCAAGAACAACACGAACCGGCATATCCCTGTTAACACACAGGTTATTGTTTTTGGGCGAAATGGTATAGTTGTTGCGTATACATATTCGGTGATGGAGCTGCACGCCCTGCGGGTCGCAGTGAAATCGCCTGACACTCGACACCCCCGGAAAATTTGGATTCGTGATGGGTACCGCGAAACCGGACACCTCTTCAAGTTGAGGGTAGGGGGAGATGGCATCCGATTGGCAGTACTTGCAAATGATTTGTGTGGCGGATTCCTCAGGCCTCCCAGGGCCGAAATCGCACTAACGTGCGCCGCGCTCACGACGTTGCTGAGAAGGAAAGTGCTGAGTATTGGATCGCCACAGAGCCCTGCCGAAAGGCAGGGCTCATTTTTTGGTGGTGTCCCTGGTGGGCTTCCCCGTGGACGACCTTCCTCGCCCGGCTGCGAAATCCCTTGAAACTTTTCACCCCCAACCCTGTTCAAACAGAATATGCCTGACAGTAACGCAACGGAGCCCCAATCGCGCTCGACAAGGAGGAAGGCTATGCGGTATGCACAGGATTCGCGGGGACGACTGCACGGATCGGACGACCTTGATATCACGTCGTTATTCCGCCGTGTCCACGTGGCGTTTCACCGTGTCGGGGCGGCGTTGGCGTTTCGCCGTGCCCGGGTGGCGGTGGCGTCTCACCCTGCCCACGTGGCGTTTCACCGTGTCGGGGTAGCGGTGGGTGTACTGGTCTTGTTTACCCTTGTGAGTCCGGCGACGGCGGCACAGTGGCAGGGGACCGAGGTCGAGAAGGACGGGACATTGCACGTGATGAACCCCGCGACGCCGGTGGTAGAACCGAAAGTCATCAAACCCGAAAAGCTGTGGCAGGTCGGCGGGGACGAAGATGGGGACGTTCTCTTCGGAGTTTTGACGAAGATTACCTCCGACGACGAGGGCAACATCTACTTGCTGGATTCCCAACTGAACCAGGTCATGATCTTCAGCTCCGGCGGCGAGTACCTGCGGGCGATAGGCCGCGAAGGGGAGGGGCCCGGGGAGTTCCGGCGGGCGGCCGATCTTTTTCTTACCGGC
Organism: Candidatus Krumholzibacteriia bacterium; assembly: GCA_036478295.1. Classification (GTDB taxonomy): domain Bacteria; phylum Krumholzibacteriota; class Krumholzibacteriia; order WVZY01; family WVZY01; genus JAZGDW01. The sequence goes on along the minus strand of JAZGDW010000116.1, from coordinate 2,661 downwards.
GGCGGTGACGTGGCGGTCATGCAGCGCATGCCGGGAAAAATCGTAGTGTTGACCCCGGACGGTGATCCCGTGGGCAACTACCCCGTGCCGGAATACGACGGCATGCGGATGTTCTCCGGCGGTCGCCGCGCGGGTTCGGACATCATTCTCGGGGTGCAACGTTTCAAGCGCAAGGAGACCGGGTTCGAATCGGAATTCGAGCTCATCCGGGTGGACCACCAGGGCCGGCAGACGGCGACCTACCACTCGCGGTCGGCCTCCCGCGACTTCGCGAACATGGTCGTCGATGAGAAGACGCTCGGAGGCGCCGCTCTCGTCTGGACCACGGATGACGAAGGCCGTGTGTACACGAGCGATAATTTTGATGCGTATACCATTTCCGTGTGGAACGCCGATGGAACGGTCGAGCGCGTGATCGAGAGAGAATATCAATCGAGGCACCGCTCGGCGGAGGAGATGAAGCGGAATAGACCCCACCTCATGATACGGAGGGGTAACCGTACCCAGAGACCCGACTCGAAGGTGAGCGAAACCGACCGCGACATTCAGCAGCTCTATCCCCGTGAAGACGGTACCCTATGGGTGCTGTCGAGCCGCGGTGCGTTCGATGCGCCCGAGGGCACCATCGCCACCTTTGACGTTTTCGACCACGAGGGAAAATTCGTCAGCGAGGTGAGTCTCCTCGGTGACGGCAGCTACGTGGATGACGGTTTCCATGTCGTTGGGAACCGCCTGTACGTGGTAAAGGGGTTGAGCTCGGCGCAGCGGGCGAGGTTCGGCGGCAGCGACGACGATGAAGAAGAAGAGATCGAAGACGCCGAGCCCATGAGCGTCGTCTGCTACGATTTGAGCCCGATTGTCCACACAAAGAAGTGACCCGTCAAGAAATCGCCTGATATCAGATTTTTGACGCGATTTAGTATTTACCCGCCTGTGGTTTGGCAATAAACTCACTGCGTCCAAAACAGTAGATCGACACACGATCTTCGAGGAGGGGTTTCTGATGAAGCGGGTTTTATTCGTTACCGTAATGATGTGTCTGGCGTTCAACGCGGGTGTGTCTGCTCAAACCGACTGGACGTTGTCGGGGCAGATCCGCTATCGCTTCGAGAGCGACTGGAAGGATTTCAACAGCGACACCGACGCGAACCATTTCAATCTTTTGAGAACACGGCTCGTCGCACAGTTCGACCCCTCGGATGACGTCATGGCGTTCATCCAGCTACAGGACTCGCGAGTGCTGGGCGAAGAGGCGAGCACACTGGGCGACGGCAGCGCGGACCATCTCGATCTTCACCAGGCGTACATCAAGATCGACGAGCTGTTCGATTGGCCGGTGAACCTGAAGGCCGGGCGCATGGAAGTGATCTTCGGATCGCAGCGGCTCGTCGGCCCCGTGGGCTGGGACAACATCGGACGGAGTTTCGACGGCGTCATGGTGAACGTGCACGGCGAGAGCTTCTCGGTCGACATCTTCGAGTTCAGTGAAATGGAGAGCCTTCAGGTCGGCGACCGGCTGGACAGACACATCTACGGCTTCAACGCGGATATCAAGCATTCGGAAAATTACAAGAACCAGGTGTTTCTCATCTGGCAGCGAAGCACACCGTCCGATGCCCTCAGCCGGTACACGGCGGGATTCTACAGCAAGGGCAAGATGGACAACTTCTTTCACGAGTCGGAGTTCGCCTACCAGGGGGGCAACATTACACCCGCCGCCCGCGAACTGGATGTCGAGGCCCTCATGGCTGCGGTGAGCGTGGGATATCGCCTGCCGGATATGACGGGCCAGCCGGTGGTCAGCGGTGGTGTGGACTATCTGAGCGGCGACGATAATCCAGTCGATGATACGTTCAAGGTCTTCGACACGCTCTACGCCACGAACCACAAGTTCTACGGCTACATGGACTTTTTTCTCAATATTCCCGTCCACACGTTCGGCCTCGGGCTGATCGACATTCACGGCGAGCTGGCGGCGACACCCGTCGAGAACACCCAGGCGAAGGTGGCGTATCATTACTTCGGCTCCGCGAAGGACTTTACGCAGGGCGGCACGACGTCGAAGACGTTCGGACACGAGCTGGACCTCACGGTGAGCCACAAGTACAGCGATCAGGTGACCTTCACCGGCGGGGCATCGGTTTTTGTGCCTCAGGATCTTTTTCAGCAAACCATGGGAGATGACACGGCAGCCTGGTTCTACGCCATGGCGACGGTCAATCTCTAGAACATTTGCAGAACCACGGGAGCGGTGCGTCCGATCCCGCGCCGCTCGTGCCGGAACGTACCGCTCGTGCCGGAACGCGCCGCTCGTGCCGGAACGTACCGCCCGTAGGGGAACGCCACCGGGCTCAGGCGCGGGTCTTGCGGATAATCTTTCGCATGATGGGGCGGGTCTTCGAGCGCCGCATTACTTCCTTAAAACCTGCCCTGCGGAACGCCGAGGGAATACCCATCCACATGAACGGATCCGGGGCGTTTTCGGTATAGGGCTCGACCGGATAGCCCTCTATTATAGAGGCGCCCTTCCCGCCGGCAATCTTGGCCGCCGCCTTTAGCAGGCGCGCGGACACTCCTCTCCGGCGGTAGCCCTTCAAGATGAACAAGCAGGTGATCGACCACACGGGCCGATCGTCAACGGGCTTCAAGACGCGCGATCGC
>JAZGDW010000115.1:0-2583 GCA_036478295.1 Candidatus Krumholzibacteriia bacterium | reverse complement strand
GACTGGTAACGACGTTCGCGGTCCTTCTCCAGGGCCTTCTCGACGATGGTTTCCACATCGCCGCGCAGCGTTTTGTCCAAGGTGCTCAAAGGAGCGGCGGAGACCTCGCGAATCACCCGCGGCACTTCGTAGACCGGCGTAGCTGTTAGGTCATACGGAAGCCGCCCACTGAGCAGTTCATACAGAACCACACCCAGTGCGTACACGTCACTGCGGGTGTCGATGTCGTGTGGGTCGGCTTCGCACTGCTCCGGCGACATGTATTTCAAAGTGCCGATCAGTTCACCGACGGCGGTCTGCTGCGTTGTGACCGCCATGTCCGAGTCCGTGGACCGGGCGACGCCGAAGTCGATGATCTTCACCTGCCCCTGTGCATCTACGAGAAGGTTGCCGGGCTTTAGGTCGCGGTGAATAATGCCCTTTTGATGGCCGTGGTGGACGGCTTCGCAGACCTGCGTGAATAGTTCCAGACGCTGCCGCGTGCCGAGATTCTTTTGATTTGCATATTCGGTGATCGGCTTGGCGTTGGGGATGTACTCCATCGCGAAGTAGGGCAACGGGCCCGAAACGTCGTCGTGCATGCCGGCTTCGTAGACCTGAGCGATGCCGGGATGGCGGAGGCGGGCCAAGAGTTGCGATTCGTACTCAAACCGCCGCCGGGCGGCTCGCGAGATAACGCCGCGCTTCATCACCTTCAGCGCCACCGTGCGGCGGGGCTTTTCCTGAACGACCTCATACACCGTGCCCATGCCGCCGGAGGCGATCACCCGCTTGATGTGGTATTGCCCAATCCGCTTTGGCAGGCGAGCCTGAGCATCCGTCAGCGTTTCCGTGGTTTGACCGCGCGGCCCGGAAGTTGCTCCGTTGGCTGCATCGCGCGCTTGACGAATGAGCTTATCGCCAGATTCACTCGGACTTGGAGGATCGACATTCATGTGTCCCATCTCCGCAGCAAATTGCTCGTCGATTGTCTCATACTCGGTAGTACGATGCAACCGTACCCGGCTGGAGTAGGTGGAGCCCACATAGTGCTCGCAGCTGCCAAGGCCCTGGGATCAGGGGAATGAACCGCGGTGACCCCACCGGCGGACATCCAAGATGGCGACTGTATTGTGCACAAGATCGCCAACGAGGCCGTGGTAGCGGATCGCATCGATGAGTTGCTTACGCTATACCGCTCAGCAAATGACCGCCGCGTGATCGGTTATCAAATCAAAGGAGTGTTGGCGCTAATCCGCAAGTTTGGCTTCGATGGGCTAACTGTAGAATGCACTGCCGAGGATGATGAAGTTCGGCGCATTTCAATCGCAGCTTTGTTGTTGGTGGCTTTCAGAGAAGGTCCGAATTCCGTAGGTAGGCGCTCTGCTTACGCCCGTTCCTTCCACGATGCCGCTGCGGCATCTATACCTGAAACCGAGCTTGTGAGCGCTGGGCCATAACTGCGCACTGACTTGTGATCCCGTGATTCCTTCCGACAACGAGAATCCTCCCCGATACTCCAGCTACGTTGCGTGCTTGGTCATTACCAAATACCGCAAGAGGCCCCGATACGCCCCTACTCCACCCCAGGGATAGCAGAGCACCACCCCACTAAGTTTTCACCCCACGGTTGTCGGGCGCTCTCAGAGTCATCGCCTCCGATCCCCGGCGGGTTTTTTCTTGACACCGGCCACGGCCGGAGGATCATGGCGGAAATCATGAATTCAGTGAGACCTTTCCTTACGCCTTGAATGGCCGTAAGGTCAACGACCGTCCCGGGCGTCACCCGTGAGTACCCGCGAGGGCTCAGCGGCTTCACTGTAGCCGACGATCGGATGGCGTCCGGGCTGCTCTCACATTCTGAAGGTACGTACCATAGTGCGATTGTTTAGGCTTCGATTCCGATGAGTGGCGGGCACAATTTCTACACGAGCTTGGTAAGACTCTGCGTGGCGCAGCCGGCTCGGGGACTAAGCGGGAGGAACCGCCCTATCCCTATCGGCGATTCCGCAACACTGAGCGATACGACTTTGCGCTGTACTTCCAGTCCCGCGAGGTGAAAGTGATTTCGGTTTCAAAAGACCAAGAGCCGGGCGGCGTCAGTGTGCGTTCGCCCGCGGTTCGGCGAGCACGGCGTCTTCGTGCGAGGGCGGCTCATCAACCATGGTTTCGGCCAACTTAGCGAAGTCTTTCTCGCGCTTGATGAATTCATCGACGATTGCGGGGTCAAACTGAGTCCCGGATCCTTCGACAATGATGGCGAATGCTTTTTCGTGGCGGAATGCTTCTTTGTAGACACGTTTCGTGGTCAGGCCGTCGTAGACGTCCGCAATGGCAGTGATGCGTGCCGAAAGCGGAATCTCATTGGCTTTCAGCCCCTCCGGGTAGCCCGATCCATTGTACCATTCATGGTGATAATGGGCGATGTCGGCAGCCATTGCCAGAAAGCCCACGTCCGGTGAGCGTTCGATCAGCGAGCGAATGGTTTTGGCACCAATTGCGGCGTGGGTGCGCATGATGGCCATCTGTTCATCTGTCAACCTGCCGGGACACAGGAGGATGTGGTCGGGGATGGCGACCTTGCCGATGTCGTGGAGCGGCACG
>JAZGDW010000114.1:0-2417 GCA_036478295.1 Candidatus Krumholzibacteriia bacterium | reverse complement strand
GGGAGTGCCGCTATCCGAATGCGCGTCAGCTCAAGCGCTATGGCATCAAAGGACTGGTCCCACCGGCAGAAAACCGGCCCGACACGAAACTCTTCTATCCCGGTTACTGCGGCACACCCTCGGAGGAGCAAGCCTGGGGCGAAAAGCAGTTCTCCTGGCTGATGGAAACCCTGAAAGCAAGCGATGCCTATTTCAAAATCATCATCTCTCCCACTCCTGTTTTGGGACCCGATCAGAAAGTATACTGGCGGATCGGATTGAATCCGCTGCGTCGCAAGCAGGACAACCACGTCACCCGCTATCGTAAGGAATTCACCCGTTTCCTTCAGGCTGTCCGGGAGGAAGGACTGGAAAACCTCTATTTCGTATCCGGCGACCGTCACTTTCTCTGGCACAGCCGCTACGAGACGCGGAACGGGAAGTTTTCCCTGCACGAGTTCGGAAGCGGACCGTTTGCTGACGACATCGTCCCCTTCGGCAAGCTGTTCTATGAAGACGAGGAGGGCACGGCGTACCTGGAGGCAGGCCTGCCGAGCGCCGGATTCCTCCACGTCCGGGTGGAAAACGTGGCGGTTCAACCGCGGCTGCACGTCGAGTGGTACGCCATGCAGGACTGGGGGAGGGCCGCGGTGGCGCGCTGGAGCCACAGTTTCGAAGCTCCTTACCTTCCCTAGCCGCTATCTTCGCGCGCGAACTCCCCCGGTCCCGCCGGATGCAGGGTGAAAAGAAAGTGTCCGGCTTCCCCCTTGTTTCTTCCCGCTGCTCCGCATTCACTTTTTTCTCTGCCAACGGCCACAATTTCGTTGACACTTTTCGAGAAATTTTGCAAGCTTACGAGTCCCGGCGTTGAGGCTCACTTCGGAAAACTCTTCCCCCTGCGAAGCGGAAAAGGTCGGCGCTCGAATACCCAGGAAAGGCAGTGAGGCTGGATGTTTGTGGCCAAGAAAATCTTCTTGACCAAGGGTGTGGGAAAAAGCAAGGAAAAGCTCACCTCCTTCGAGTTGGCCCTCCGCAACGCAGGGATTGCCGCTTACAACCTGGTCCGTGTATCGAGCATTTTCCCTCCTCATTGCAAGCTGATCTCACGCACACAGGGTTTGAAGATGCTGCATGACGGCCAGGTCGTCTATTGTGTGATGAGCGAGAACTCCACGCGCGAGCCTCACCGTCTGGTGGCCGCCTCCATCGGCCTGGCCCTGCCGGCGGACAAGAACATGTACGGCTATCTCTCCGAGCACCACTCGTTCGGACAGACCGAAGAGGTGGCCGGGGAATACGCCGAAGAGCTGGCGGCTGAGATGCTCGCCACGACGCTGGATGTGGAGTTCGACCCGGAACACAGTTGGGACGAAAAGAAAGAAATCTACCGCATCTCGAACCGCATCGTTCGAACCATGGAGATTACCCAATCGGCCATCGGCAACAAACGCGGCCTCTGGACTACGGTCATCGGCGCCGCGATCATGCTCGGGAGTGAAGATTGAAGCCGAAGAAGAACAGACGTCCTTCCCGCTCGCACGCTCCGGCTCGCGCCGCTACGGCAACGGTTCCTGAGTCCGCAACTGCCCCGGAACAGGAGATTCGCAAAGAGCTCATTCTCTCTCACCCCACGCGCCCCTTGCAGATCGACGAGCGCAAGAACGTAGGCGCGCTGCTTGAAAAGATGCAGGGGATCTCCTTCCAGGGGCGAAATCTGGCAAGGGCTTATCAGGTGTGGCGCAAGATGCTCCAAGAGCCCATGATGATCATGATGGGCATGTCGGGCGCGATGATCCCGGCGGGCATGCGCGAGTTGGTCGTCTACATGATCCGCAACCGGCTGATCGACTGCCTGGTTTCGACCGGCGCCAATTTCTTCCACGATTTTCACGAATCGCTCGGCCGCTACCACTACCAGTGCAGCCCCGAGGTGGACGACGTCCAGCTTCAGATCAACATGGTCGACCGCATGTATGACACTCTGGCCGACGAAGAAGAGTTCCGCCAGGAGGACACCTGGATCGGGCGGTTCGCCGCGAGCCTGGATAACTCCCGCCCTTACACGACGCGGGAATTCCTCTATCTGCTCGGCAAGGAAGCCTCGAAGATCGCCAAGACCGACGGCATCGTAACCGCGGCGGCTAAGGCCGGATTACCGTTGTTTTGCCCGGCCATCGGGGATTCCTCAATCGGCATCGGCATCGCCGAAAACCGCCACCTGGGGAAGAACAACCTGACCTTCGACGTGATCGGAGACGTGGTGGAGTCTTCCGAGCTGGCCGGGGGGGCTCCGGCTTCCAGCGTCATCTACTTCGGTGGCGGCACGCCCAAGAATTTCGTCCAACAGAGCGACATTACGGCCACTTTCACTCACGAGGCCAAGGGCGGCCACAAGTACGCTCTGCAGGTGGTGACGGATTCTCCTCAATGGGGAGGTC
>JAZGDW010000113.1:0-2686 GCA_036478295.1 Candidatus Krumholzibacteriia bacterium | reverse complement strand
CCGTTATTGATGAGACCCGTGAACGTGAGCCCACCGTCCAATTTACGAAATATGTCATCGCAGCGAGGTTTCCCCTTCATTTTTTTCTCTATGATCCACAGGGCCCTCTTGACCGTGCGAAGATGCTTCCTCGGCACCGGTCTTGAAGTCGGAGGTCCCATGTGATTCATTCTTTGCGCTGGATCACCGCTAATACGAAGCATTTCAAAACCTCCTCGTTGCTTCTGAGTTAAGATCTCCCGGCGAAACGGCTTAGTGTGCCTCGTAGAGTGTATCAATGGAACAAGACGTACGCCACCAGTTTTTTTGAGGAACAGTGATCCAGGACCAACCCTATTAGCGTCTCCCCAGCGTGATGCCACTGGTGCGAACCAGGACGGTCTTCACGATCCCACCACCTTCGGCGCGACCTTGTTGATAGCAACCATTACTGAGCCACCCCGGGCCCACTACTTGAACTTCTGGATGCGACTGTTATTCGAATCCGCCACGTAGATATTACCGCTGCCGTCTACCGCGATCCCTTGGGGAGCATCAAACTGGCCGTCTCCCGTGCCCATTGTGCCCCACTTGGTGATAAACGCCCCGGTGCTTGAAACTTCTGAATGCGATCGTTACCTTGATCCACCACGTAGACATTGTCGCTGCCGTCCACCGCAATACCGACGGGAAAGTCGAACTGGGATACTTATCCGAACTAGCGGCGGCGAATCGCTTCTACCTGTACCGGCACAACGGACTCGTGGCGGAGCAGGTTGTGGCACCGTGGCTGATTTACGAAGACGCGTTTCACTCGGAAATGAGCGAAGCCGCCGGGCACTTGCCGGGCGGCTTCTTTTTTGGTATGGCGATAAATGGAGGCGGCACCCGGATTCGAACCGGGGATAACGCCACTGATCTCATCTGGGGGTCCACCATGCAGCCGCTCGGCGCAGCACTGGCTGTCATCGCCCTTACGTGGTGCGTGGGGCGGGCGGGTACGCTCGAGAAGATGCGCTCCGATAGCGGTCCGGTGGTACCGGTTTTCCTTTTCTATTGGATCAAGTATGTGATCCCGGCAGCCATCCTGCTTATCCTGGTGTTTGGCTGGGTGAACTGGTCCTCACAGCGGTGACAACGCTGCACGTGCTTCGGAGAAATCGTGTAAAGAAAGAAGCAGGGCCGTTCGCTTGTGTTGATTCGCCTGCTTAGCTCAAAGAACAACTAGGAGCCTGGTCGCACAGTCACCACTACTGGCTGATGGTCGCTGGGCTGGAAGTCAAGGTGGATGGTTCTCACCCTCACGAGTTCGACATTTGGAGAGAGAAGAAAGCCGTCGATTATCGTCGTGTAATTCTCCGCTCGTACATGGACCGTCTAACCCAGCCTCGGGAGGTCATAGCTGAAAATGAAGGACTTCACCGTGACGCCATGGTTCGTACGCTTAGCCTTCCACCGAGCGAGTCCGTGCACAAGATCATCCGCTACGAGACTACAATCGAGCGCCAGCTCTACCGGGCCGTTTCACAGTTGGAACGACTGCAGCGGCGTCGGATGGGCGAACCGGTTTCCCCACCCGTAACTCTTGATATCACAACAGGAAAGTAGTTTTTGCGAAACAAAGCCAGAATCATGCTTTCGCCCTTTCTCTGACATTTTCAGGGTTTGTGCTATACTAAAATGTGCCGACCAGGGAGGTGAGAGCTATGCGTATCGCGCCGGCCGGCGTCCTCCTCGCGCTCACGGCGCTGACCGCTCCGGCGGTTGCGAACGGCCCCTACGATATCGACCGGCTCGCCTATTTCGAAGCCGGTAACTCCGCCGAAGTTGAGGTGGACGGAAACCACCTGTTTGCCGGCATCGGCCGGCACCTTCTCATCCTCGACGTTTCCGATCCAACCAAGCCCACCAAAATCGCATCGACAGTGGCTGCGGGGCCCGCGAACATCCCCCGCGACATCCAGGTATCCGGAAACCACGTTTTTGTTACTCTCGGCGACTACGGCCTCCGCATCTACGATGTCTCCGACCCCGGTAATCCCACACTGGCCGGCACTCTGGATGGCGTCGAGTTGTGGGACTTCGACATTGCGGGAAGCACGCTGATCGCGAGTTCCTCCAGCAAGACACTCCAGTCCGTCGACATCAGCGACGTCTCCAATCCGTCACCGATCTCGACGGCAACATTAAGCACCTTTACCAGCGGCGCAGTGATTCAGGGGGACTACGCATATGTCCCGGGCGGTATCTCCGGTGTGATGATGATCGTCGACGTCAGTGATCCCGCGAACATGGTGGAGTTGAGCAGTATCACTACGGGCGGGTATGCGTTCAGCCTCGATGTTGCGGACACTCTCGCGTATGTGCCGACCGCGGGGACCAGCATGGCGATCATCAACGTGGCCGATCCGTCGGCGCCGGTCGAGGTCGGACGCTATACGTCGCCGGCGGCGTGGTTCCAAAGCTACGACGTGGTGGTGCAGGACGGCATCGCCGTCTTGGTTAGCGGCGATTACTCGATCGATGTGGTCGACGTCAGCGATCCGACCAATCCGTTTCGCGTGGCGGAGATTGATGAATCGCTGGGCGGGTACGAGGTGGTTCGCAACGGCAACCACGTCTACGTTGCTGACGCTGCAACCAGTTTCCGCGTACTCGATGTCAGCACGCCCGAGTTCACGTCGGTGGTCGGGCGCCATCAGGGCAT
>JAZGDW010000112.1:0-2448 GCA_036478295.1 Candidatus Krumholzibacteriia bacterium | reverse complement strand
ATGACCTTCGCCCGGCTCCGCGGGCGGGCTTTCTGACCACGAGCGTAACGCTCCCCCCGGAAATCCAACTTCCACTCGCTTGCTTGGGACCGGAATCGACGGTGCCGGGCCGGCCCCGAAGAAGACTGCCGTCCCCTTTTCTTTTCCATGCGGTGAGCGAGAAGCACTTGCAGTCCTATTTGAACGAATACGCATTCCGATAAAACCACCGACCCGACAGCGAGCCTATGTTTCTTTCTTTCCTTCGTCGGGTCGCTTGCGTGCAACCTCCCTGACGCCGTCTTCGACCCGCTCCTTCGTCATCACCTCTGACGGCTCGGGTGCGGCATCCATTGTTGGGAGACTCTTCTTTAGCATTTGCTTTTCGAGTTTGCGGCGCTTTTTCATTTCGTCCTTGTCGTTTATCGTCTCAATGATCTTGGTTGCCGGGACAACGATTGAGATTCCAAAATTCAGCGCTTCGAGGTCGAAATCTTCTGATTCCTCCAGATTGAACCATTGTAAATTGGGTTTCCAATGCCCGTGGACCATACCCAGAAGATAATAGGTTGGTTCAGCATATATCCCAACGTCGCCGCTAGTTGGGTCGTAAGACAACGGACCAACGCGAGCAAAGACGGGTGATCCGCTTAGCCCCCCTGATGATCGCGTTTCGACCAAGTAGGCTTCCATATCGCCGAGTGGTGTATCGACCATCTCTTCTGGCATAGCGGCTATAGAACCAAGGCGCACAATGGGAATGTTTCGTTGTTTCCCCGCATGTCGCGCGAACAATCCAGTCAAGAACACATCGTCCCCAACGCCAAAGTTGAACTTGCGTATGCTATTGTCATTGACTATAGACGATTCGTTGAGAGGAAAATGCACGATTTCCAATGACGGATCAGCGTTGATCCGGCACACTGCGATATCGACATACGGTATATCTGACCGATGGATGGTCCAATCATTGAATGCCGTCTTCGCCATTACTGGGGACTTCGATGGATCACGAGAGTTGAAGCGTAACCACAATGCTTGATCCGAAGATTCGCGGGTGATCTTGTCAATGACGTGGCGCGCTGTGACCACATAGAGGAAGGATTCTCCGTCCAGCTTCTCGGCCCGGACGGATACGACGAAACCGGTACCCCCCAACTTCAATAAACCCTTCTTCTTGTACATGACGTACAAGGCGCATTTACGCATCTCATCTGGAATACGCATTAGATCACACAGTCCATCACACAGGACAAGATGCGTCTCACCGCCAATGCGGCGATCTTCAACAAAGACAATCATATCACCCTCCAATACCTACGTGAAGGGGATAATTTCCTCCGACCTTTCCCATTTGACCTTCGCCGGGCTGCACCGGTTGCCCAGGTTGTACGCGAGCACGGGCAGTTGCAATCGCACGCGGTTGGCGTCGAAACTGTGGCGGAAGTTTCACACAGTGGAAGCAACGAGTGGCTGATCGGACGGCGCTGCGGTCGGTTCGGCGGTGTCCGCGTCGAACCGGGTGATGTTCGCTCCGAGTGCTGCGAGCGTTTGTTCCATTCTCGCGTAGCCACGGTCCAGGTGGTAGACCCGACTGACCGTGGTCGTACCTTCTGCGACGAGCCCGGCGAGCACAAGACACGCCGACCCGCGCAGATCGCTGGCCATGACGGGGGCGCCGATCAAATGCCCCACGCCCTGCACCATCACTGTCGGTCCCTGGCGGAACAGCTGCGCGCCCATGCGCGTCAACTCCGCTACGTGCATGAACCGTTCGGGATAGATCTTCTCGGTGATGATGCTGTTGCCTTGGGCCAGGCACAACAATGCCATGAACTGAGCTTGAAGGTCAGTGGGGAATCCGGGGTGAGGCTGCGTCGTGGCCATGACCGGTCGAAGCTGGCGATTCGAGGTGACTCGAACGGAGCAGCGCGCCGCGTCGTCCTGCGGATCGAGCCGTTCCAGGTGCACGCCGATCTGTTCGAGCCGCTCGATGACCGCGAGCAGGTAGTCGTACGGGAAGTCGTCGAGGACCACGTCGCCGTTGGTCATGGCGGCGGCGATAGCGTAGGTCCCGGCCATGATCCGATCGGGGATGACGTTGTGTTCCGCCCCGCCGAGTTCGACCACGCCGTCGATGATGATTCGCGGACCGCCGGCGCCGCTGATCCGCGCGCCCATCGAATTGAGCAGCGCAGCGAGGTCGGCGATCTCCGGCTCACAGGCGGCCGACTCGATAACGGTTTGTCCCTCGGCTAGGGTGGCCGCGGACATGACGTTGGCGGTGCCCAACACGGTCGATCCGAACGGGCCGCCGAGGAAGATAGTCGCGCCGCGAAGCCGATCGGCGGTGGCGATGATGTCCCCGCCTCGGAGTTCGATCCGCGCGCCGAGGGCCGTCAGCCCCTTGAGGTGCAGATCGACCGGCCGAGCCCCGAACGCGCATCCGCCGGGCATGGCCACCGAGGC
>JAZGDW010000111.1:0-3741 GCA_036478295.1 Candidatus Krumholzibacteriia bacterium | reverse complement strand
GTCGTTTTCGACCGAATTTCCCATAACAGCCACGTTCAGCTGATTAAATCGCGACACCTTAAGGGTTAGTCGCCGTGGATATCCTTTGCGGCGGAAGGCGCCACGCAACAAGACACTGAAACGAATCTGCGATTACCATAGTGATGGTAAGAGACATCCAGGCCGCTGAATGCAAGGAACGCGGCGCAAACTCGCGCAAGAAAACCTGCGTAGGAGTGTGCTGGAAGAACCGCTATCATGGGACAATCAGCAGTGTTCCATGGTGGCGGCAAGATGCGAGAAATCTCTTCTTTGTGTCAGACCCGAAATCTGGGCTCGGGGTCTTGATGCATGGGTCACGTCCGGCTCGTCACACTTCCGAAATCCAAAAAATGGCTGCAGGTTGTCAACCTGCTCGCCGAAGGTGCTGACGCTGGCGCGATCGCGACAGCAAGCTCCGACGCTGCAGAATATAGCCTCGCGAATGCCGCCAAAGACCCGGCCCTCGTTCACGCATTCTGGCTTCTGACTCAGATTCCACTCGCGGCCCGAACGGATAATTTTGCCGCTGAGCTGCGGCGCATCGGTCTCAAGGTTGGAGATGAGCCGACCCTAATGGAAGTGGTGGGCGCGTTCACCGATGCCGTTGATCGCCAGATCCGTGAAACTGGGCCACGTTCTGACCTCGGTGAAATGGCGCAGATGGCGGCATCAGAAGCGCTGGCCACCGTTGCAGGGCGAGATCTGCCCGGGCTGTTCGGGCCGTCGCCTCAGGACGTCAAACTGGCGATCGGCAAGCTTGCGTCCACCAACCAGTTCAGCGTTCTCGCGCGCGATGTCTTTGCTCGCCTGACGAAGCGTCATCTCGATTACTACCTCAGCAGGGAACTCTCGAACCATGTAGGTGCCGACGGCCGGTTCAAATCGATCGCCGAACACAGCGAATTCAATGCCGCTCTAGACCTTCACTGTCGCGAAGCATCGCGCATCATCAAGGAATTTTCGGGCGGTTGGTTCTCAAAGAAGAACTTTGAGAATGCCCTGACGCCGGACGAAGCCGGAAAGTTCGCATACATCGCGTTCAAGAAAATTCGTGACGAACTCCGCAAGAGGAGAGGCGACGATGAATGAGCGCCTCGTCCTCTGCGGCGGCGCGAGCACGCAGCCAGGAAAGGGCGCTGATCTCCTTCGTCTCGACTTGAGCGGACCTAATCAGAATGTGACGGTTCGCGTTCACGACATCACCAAGCGAATGGTCAGGTCAATTCCTGACCTCCTCGTCGATCTCCTGGAAGTGGCCGCCTATGTCTACAGTGCCGACTGGGCTACCCGACGTGGCGGGCCCGGCCTCAGAAGGCTGGGCGCTGATTGGAGGAGGCAATTTCATTTCGTTATTCCGGTACGCGATCCGGACACCTGGTGTTCGCCCGAGGTCATCGATGCGCTGACGGACACCCTTGGCTTTCTCTCCGACGACGATTACCGGTTCGATTTCGAGCGCTACACCGGCCCTCCCAACATCCAGCATTACCTAGAGTTCGGCGAACAGAAGCTGAGCGGGTTCAAGCCAGATGAGGTGATTCTCTTTTCGGGCGGTCTCGACTCTCTGGCGGGCGCGGTGGAAGAGGTTCTCGGTAACGGAAAGAGCGCAGTGCTCGTCAGCCATCACTCATCAACGAAGATCTTCTCCCGCCAACGTGACCTGGTGGAAGAACTCGGGAACAAAGCTCCTGGCAAGCTCTTTCATGTCCCCGTCAAAGTTCAAAAGAAAGAGAGACTCCAGCACGAGTTCACCCTTCGATCTCGATCGTTCCTGTTTGCGTCGCTGGCGGCCGTCGTAGGAAAGATGTTCGGGAACTCGCGTGTTCGGTTTTTCGAGAACGGCGTGGTCAGCCTGAACCTTCCCATCCTGCCCCAGATCGTCGGTGCGCGCGCCACCCGAACGACGCATCCGAGGGTTTTGGACGGTTTCGGAAAGATCTTTTCGGCGGTCTTCGACGAAGTCGTCGTCGTAGACAACCCGTTCGCCTTGAAGACCAAGGCCGAGGCGATCCGGCTGATCGAAGATCGCGGCTGTGGTGACATGATCCGGTCGACCATCAGCTGCACCCGAGTCCGTGCCATCACGAAGTATAAGACCCATTGCGGGACGTGCTCCCAATGCATCGACCGACGTTTCGGAACCCTCGCGGCCGGTCTTGAGGGACAAGACCCGGAGGAGATGTACGAGGTCAGGCTTCTCGAAGATGAGAGGGAGTCTGGTGAAACTCGGACGATGGCCGAGGGCTACGTGAAATCGGCCGTCGAAATTAGACAGATGACGGATCAGGGATTCCTCGGCCGGTTCGCGGGCGAGATGTCTCGCGCACTCGCATACCTGCCAGGTTCCGCTGACGACAACGCCCGATCGATTATCGACCTCCACAAACGCCATGCCGACGGAGTCTTCTCGGTCATGGAAAACGGGGTTCGGACGCATGCCGCCGACTTGGTGGCACGCACGTTGCCGCCGAATTCCCTCCTGATGATGGCGGTATCCGGAGACGGTCGATTAGGGCTGACCGTAGACCCACAGCTCATCAATATGGAATTCCCCGAGGCGCCGGCGGCCGAGCAAGCCGTGGATGATACCAGGTCTTCGGAGATTCGGATCGCACTCGACGAAGCGAACAAGCAGGTCTTGGTGGCCGGACTTCCTGCGCTCAAGGGTGAGAAGACGTTCGAGCTCGTGAAGACCTTGTCCGAGATGTACATCGAGAACCAGTCGAAAAGACGGGCTCCGGAGAACTATCAGTATTTCCCCGGCAAGCGATTGGCCGATCGACTCCGGGTGGAGGACCCGAGCCTTCGTAGGTTGGTCTCTCGGATCAGGAACAAGCTGTTCAAGGAATTCCAGGCTAAGTATGGCCTGCCCCTTCCTCAGGACGCACTCCTCCAAAATGTGCCATGGAGGGGTTATCGCCTGAATCCAGCCGTGCGTGTGTTGGACCCGTCTGAAGTGGGCGACTAGCCGAGCATGTCACATGTTTCCCGCGGCCAAGTCACAACTCCACAGGCTGAATCCCCAAGTTCCGCCGATTCTTAGCTCAAACCGCGTCACATCTTTTCTCGCTGACGTCCATATTTTCACGCCTTCGCAGATGCCATAATTCTCGCGAAATCAATTGGTTGCGTTCGTGCCCAGAAGAAAGGGTGCAGCCCCACGACGGAGGATTATGGTGTCGCACCCCCCGTCCCATCAGCGTGGCGAACTACCATCGAAGCCGGGAGCATTGCCAGGGCCGTCCGGCAAATGTCTCCGCCACCTCAACCAGGTTCAGCTGGCCGGCCGCTGGAACATTAGTCCGCGCACGCTTGAGCGGTGGCGCTGGATCGGCGAGGGCCCCGCCTACTTGAAGATCGGAGGTCGGGTCGTTTACCGGCTTGAAGACGTCGAGCGCTACGAGGCCGAGCACCTCCGTGGCGAGACCACCGATACCGCCGCGATGGGCGCCCGTGGTTCGGCGGATCGTTGAAAACATGACCAGCTTCCTCCGCGTTCTCAACGTTTGGCCCATGACAGAGGCCGAGCACGCAGCAGACGACCTCGATAACATGGTTCATCAGGATGATGGTGCGGAAGACGGTGCCAAGTTGGCGCTGGCACAAGTACTGCAAATTCATGCGTTGCGGCGATGAAGAGGGACTTTCATCCCGTCGCCGACCTCTTCCCTCTCATGGAGGGCACCGAGTTCAATGACCTCGTTGCGGATATCCGCGATC
>JAZGDW010000110.1:0-3650 GCA_036478295.1 Candidatus Krumholzibacteriia bacterium | reverse complement strand
GTGTTCATCGGTTCGGGATGGTTTGTTTCGTTGGCGTTCGGGGGAGAACTCGAAGGCGCGGCACCAGTTCTGCGAGTCCTCAGCCTCGCGATCGTGTTCCGCTTCTTCAATAGCGGGCTCGCGACCTGGCTTACGGCATCAGGACGTCAGTGGCAGAGAACCACGGCCATCATGTCAGGTGCGGCATTCAACATTGTAGTGATCGCGATTACTATACCGATATGGGGATATTGGGCCGCCGCATGGGCGACGGTGGCTACGGAATTCGCGATTCTCGCGGTTCTGATCTGGTTCCTGCGTGCCGAATTGCCTCTTCTTAGCTGGCGAACGCGCGCTGACATAGTCCCGGCAACGGTCACGGAGGGTGGCGATGTCCGTGCGGACTAACGACTTCGTGGCTTCCTCGGTCAGTGCCGCTTCGGCGGAGCTGGCGTCTTCCGGGAATCCCCTTGTCACTCTACGGGTCAAGGAAACATCCGGGTCCAGGGTGGTTTTTCTTGCGTCCTGGGGCACCAGGTCGCCGGCGTACGTCCTAAAGCTGAGAAAGCCCCGGCGGTTGATCCCCGCAACCGCCCGGAAACGTGAGCAACTGTCTGCCGCCGCCGAATACGACGCGATCGGAAGAGTCGCGCGCTACTACGCGGGGATTCCTCAATTCGCGGCCTCCGTGCCTCGGCCTATCCGATTCCTCAGGGATCACGACGCCTTCCTTACTGAGTTCATCGAGGGCCGTTCGCTGAAGGATATTCTGCCGATCGCCACTGGTCTATTTTCTACGTCTTCCCGTCGGAGCGCCTTGCGCAGCGTCTGCTACAAGTGCGGTATCTGGCTCGGTTTACAGCATCTGATGCCTATCCCCGATTCGCTTCCGTCGCGCGCCTTTGACCTGGAGCGCCTTCGACAGAAGTCGGACGCGGCCGTCGCCCTATTACCGGAGTCGACAAAAGGGACGACTGCAATCCGTGACCTGAGGGCGGCAGCGGACGAATATGCCCGGCCCCTCACAGACGACGTGACCTGCCATGGAGATTTCCAGCCGGGCAACATCTTCGTGCGCGACGGAGAGCCATTCGTGATCGATTTCGGCACCATGGGAATCGGGCCTGCGGAGGACGACCTGGCCTTCTTTCTTGTTCTCATGGCCACTCAAAAGTTTCGGGTCGTTCTGGGCAATGCCGCGGGCGATCCTCGCTTCACTGTTGATCTCTGCGACGCGTTTTTCGATGGATATGGATCCAGGCGGGCAGCTCGACTGCCTGCCCTGAAGCCTCTGGTTGCCGTGTACATGTTGGAGCGCCTCGCGGCCATGTTTGATACAACGTCGCGGCTCCCTCGCCTTGCGCGGCCAATTGTCAGGGCGAGACTCAACCGATGGGTCGAGCGTGATCTGACCGCGTTCCTGACGAGCCTGGAGCATCTCTGGACGGGACGATCTTGATGATTGGCCACGCCGAGATTCCCAAACGCTCGTCTTCTGCTGGGATGGGCGCCTTGGTGCTGGTCGGACTACTGGCCGCTATCGGATTGGCTGCGTTGCTTGCGCAAGGTCTCTCAACCAGTTCCACGGTTGTTCTGGCTGCCGGCGCGCTCATCGCTATCATCTCAGTAGCGATCGGCACAAGGGTTATGCTTGCCGAACGAGCCGTGGAACGACTGGTCATGGCGTACATTTTTCTTACGCCGTTCCAGTTCGCCATTCTCGGATCATCACCCTTCCCGGCGGACCAGGAGGCCTTCGGAGTGCGCATCTCCCTGTCCGACCTGATCCTCCCCCTACTGTTGCTGGTTCTGCTGCACCAGAGGGTGCGTGGAACTTCCGTTGTCCGAAGTCGCGAGGCCATAGTGTTCATCGGGCTAGCGCTGGCGATCTCGGCGAGCTGGGGCCAGTCGATCCTGCACCTCGGCGGTATCACGACGTATTCTTCCGTCAAGGCTATCGGCCTCGGCACCCTGGTGATCAGCGCTGCGGCCATAGTCGAGGTAGTCCGAGAACGAAGGCTGTGGGATCGAGCACTCGACGCCGTCGCGTTTTCTGGATTCGCATCTGGGGCGATCGGAATCGTGGGATTCTTGTTCTGGAGACTTGGGGGTGTAGACAGTTACCTCATGGATCATGACCGCCTGAATTCAACTATGTTTACAGACCCGAACATCTTCGGCAGCCTCATGGCGGTGTCCATGATCATTGCGGTCGTTCGTATGAGCCTCACGAGCTCCCGCGCACGCCTCTTCTGGGGAACTGTGGTCCTGGTCACGTTGGTCGCCCTTGTACTTTCCCAGTCGCGAAGTGGCATCATCTGCGGCGCTGGTGGTCTGCTGGTACTGGCGGTTTTGGCAAGGCCGTCCGCAGTGCTCGTTGGCGGCGCCGCGCTGATCCTTCTAGGAGTGATCGCCGTCACGGCGTACGCACCGCTGGGCGCGCCGGGGACCGACTCGGTCATCGTCGATCGTCGCCTGTCTGACACAACGTTGGTCTCGCGGTTCGAACTCTGGGGTGACGGATTAGCTCTGCTTCCGAAGGAAGCCGCTTCTGGCATCGGGATCGGCGGATTCGAACAGACGACGTTTTTCGATCCAACGTCAAACAGAAAGGAGTTCTCGAGAGTACACAATACCTACCTGACAATAGCCGTCGAGTTCGGACTTGTCGGCGTTGTGGCGTTCAGCTTGCTCGCAGTGGCCGTGGCACGCTCCGTGAGATCTAGCTTTATCGTCGGATCGCGAGACCAGCGCTGGCGGATCGCGGCGGTCATAGCGTGTGTACTCGGTTTACTGGCGTTTGCAGTCTGGGTTGATGCGCTGTATCAACGTCACCTCTGGATCCTGATCGGGCTGGCCCTTGCCGCTCCGCAGCGGAACGAAAGCAGCGTTGAGGGTGTTGTACAAGTTGATGCACGCAATTAACGAAGATAGATCACGGCGCTACTCCGGAAGAAGTCCGCCCGGATCCGCACGCCGCCCCTCCGATACTCATACGAACCATGAAAGGTGGGCGGCGATCCGTTGAATATCGTCGAGCGATACCTTTATCACCTGAGCTACTGGTGGCTGCCGGTCCTTCTGGTGACTTGCATTGTAGGTGCTGCCAGCTACTGGTTCGCCTCCGCGTCGCCTGGAGCCTTCAAGGCAAATGCTACGTTGCTTGTGAATCTGACGCAGACGCCGGGGACTATAGTCCTGGACGACGTGTTGCTCAGCGAACGTTTAACGGCTACTTACGAAGAACTGATAACAACGCGCCCGATTCTTGATAATGTTGCTTCTCAACTGCCCAATGTAGGGACGGGGCAAGACCTGGAAGATCAGATCTCGGTCTCTGCCGTTCCGGGAACCCAGTTAATCCGGATCGACGCAGAGGGCGACGATCCGGAGACAGCGGCGCTGATCGCCAACACCGTAGCGTCAGTCTTCATCGACGAGAACAACCGAACGCCTACGGGAGGAACGATAACCATCATCGAGTCAGCTATTCCACCGGATGGCCGCGAGGGACCTTCGTTGACGGCCAGGGCGCTGCTAGGAGTATTGGCCGGCGCCTCACTAGGACTACTGATCGTACTCGGCAGGACTTATCTTGATGGAACAGTCTGGGATCCAGACGACTTGAAAGGACCGGCTTCTCGACTCCCGATCCTTGGGATTCTACGAGA
>JAZGDW010000011.1:0-19000 GCA_036478295.1 Candidatus Krumholzibacteriia bacterium | reverse complement strand
CGAACGGTATGTTTAGGGGGACTGTTCACATTGCTTTCCATCGTATCGGCTGCGAGCGGTGACGCGATAGGGCTCTTCGCTGATGACGGGGGTATGGATTGCCAGATTATCGATGATGAGCCGGGGGTGTTGAATATTTTTGTGGTCCACACTGCTCCTGACGGTGCCACCGCTTCGGCGTTCTCAGCACCGATGCCAGCGTGCATGGTAGGGGCGACGTACCTCAGTGATACTTGTCCCTTCCTCTGTCCCGGCAACTCGCAGACCGGTACCAGTAGAGCCTATGGTGGGTGCCTTTCGGGAACGATCCACGTTTTGACCATGAGCTTCTTTGTCCAGGGGACGAGCGAACCGTGTTGCGCCTATCCTGTGTTGCCTCATCCGGAGCTCGGGCTAATAATCGTGGAGGACTGTGACGGCAACCCGATACCGGCGCAGGGCGCTGCAGCCACAGTGAATGGAGATGCCACGTGCCCTTGTCAGGCGCCAGTACCGGTGGAAGCAACGACCTGGGGCGCCGTGAAAGCCCTCTACGCAGATTAACTTCGTGTTCTCTCCCCAAAGTGGTCTAGAACTCGCGGTCCCGGTTCCTGGGAAAACGGGGGGCGGGCAGCCAGGTTAACATAATATCGCTCCCGCTGCGGGAGTACGCACTTTTTTCACAAGCGGTGGATTGATCAGAGCGCGGTGTTACTGTCGGGGAAAATCCTGCGATATGGTCCTTAGCGGTGCGCGGCGTTATTCTATAACGAACTCCAGTTCTCCATAGGCCTGCCGCAGGGCATGCTCGACGGCGGCCGGCGTCCCGGCCCGCGCGAAGATAAAACCAACGTACAAGAATCCCTCGGGCAGGGGAGAGAGCTCCTGTCCCGGGTAGGCGGAAACGATAATCTCGTCGACGTGTTTCACGTCGCGCGCGGCCTCGACTCCACGCGCCTCGACAAAAACGCCCTTGCGAGGCGACTGCAGCATCATCACACCCGCGGCGCCCTCATCGCGCTCGGGCAGAGCTACTTTCGGATCGAGCGCATGGCGTAGAATAATGTCCTCCAAAGAAAGCCCGCCGTCGAAGCGCAGTACTTTGGAGCAGTAACCGCCGATCGACCGCGCGGCCACTTCGATGAACCACATCTCGTCCGATGTGCCGCGGATCTCCGCGTGCACGGGCCCGTGGCGCAGTCCGAGTACCCGGATCGCTTCCTGGGTGAGGCGGCAGGCGCGCTGCCACACCTCCGCCGGCAGGAGCGATGGCGTCGTATAAATCGTCTCCGGGAAATACGGGCCTTCCAGGGGGTCGGGCTTGTCGAATACGGCAAAGACATGGAGGCGGCCCCCGGTCAACATACCCTCTATGGCAATCTCCCAACCGGGTACGTAATCTTCGACGAGCACCTGCGTGCGGGATTCATCATCCAGCGGCGCGTCCTCCAATTGAACAATCGAGCGCACGCGGTCGAACGCCGCTACGAATTCTTCCGTGTTATCGGCGCGGATGACACCGCGGCTGGCCGCCATCATGAGCGGCTTGATGACACAGGGAAACTCGACATCACTCGCCGCCTCGCGCGGATCGAGGTCGACAAACAGCGTGCGGAATCCAGGCACCGGCACGCCCGCTTCATCGAGCCGCTTGCGCATGGTGTGCTTGTTGCGAGTGGCATAGGCAGCGTCCAGGGGGTTGTGCGGCAGCTCCAGCGCGGCGCCGGCGGCGGATGCGGCGACCGTCGTCTGGTCGTCCACGCCAATGACCGCGTGGACCGGATGCTCACGCGCAAACGCCATCGTCTTCGCGGCACAGGCGTGCGGGTCGGAGAAGTCCAGTGTCATGAGATCGAGGGGCAGGAATTTCTCGAGAGAACTCGTCTTTTCCGATGCGAGGGTGATTTCGACGTCGAGCGTCTGGGCGGCGCTCACAAACGCGGCGGCACGGTAGCTGGTCGTGGGGACTAACAGAAGAATTCGTGACATGGTGTCGCTATCGATCGTGCCGGCACGTGTGTGGAACCGGGAGCGGACTGGGGCCGGCACGGGTGTGGACCGGCAGCAGCGTAGGGCCGGCAACCGCCGAATCGTTGCCGCGTGCCCCGCTATTTCGCCGACGGCGCATAGTACGGATTCTGGCCGGCGGCGTGATCGGTGGTATCCAGTATCTGGCCGACCTCCGGTACCTGCTCGCGCAGGAGACGCTCAACCCCGTACTTCAGAGTGACACTGACCATCCCGCAGCCCTGGCAACCGCCGCCGAACTCGAGAAAAATGTTGTTGCCCTTAACGTCGAGCAGCGTTACAACACCGCCGTGAGAGGCGACGGACGGATTGATGGAGTCATCGATGACGCCCTGCACTTTTTCACGGATGACATCGGATGCGGGCAGGCCCTCGGTAAAATCATCGGACACGGGCGGGGCGCCCGAGTTTAGCTGGGCCCGGATAAGCTCGGCGATCTTCGCGGAAAGCTCGTTCCAATCCGGCGCGGTCTCTGTGGTGAGGGTCACGGTATTGCCGGCGATCAGAACTTCCGTCACATCGCTGGCCGCGAAAAGACTGGTGGCCAATGGCGAGGCACTCAGGTCGTCGCCCTTTGCGAAATGAGCGCCGCCCGCCTCGTAAAGTGCGGGCTCAACGAGGAAACGACACACGTTCGCCTGGTTCAGCGACGGCTCGACCGTCACGCGGATGCGGCCACCGTCTTGCGTACGCCAGCTGAAACTGAGTTCTTCGCTCATGGTATCTCCTCGATCGGAGCCGTCGCAATCGCGCCGACGGCTCGAATTTGTTGACGCCCGCTCGTCGATGATACGTCCTCCGGGCGCGTTGCTACATTCCCAAAACTACTACCTGGAACGCACGATTGCAAGTACAGTGCCCACTCGCTGAACTGCAGGCTCAGAAAGCGCCTAACTGGCGCCCGGTGGGCTCCGCTCAGCAAAACCAGTCCTCGCTCAGCCGCGGCGGCATCGGTCGATCCGCCGGATAATCGAGGAGGATCGACGAAGCGTCCCTGCCGCCCAGCGAATCCGCCAGGTCCCTGATACGATAAAACGTCACCGCCGCATCCTCGCCCGAGGCTGTGGCGTCCTCGACCAGACGGCTCACACGCCGCTGCAGCTCGTCCATGCGAGTGTCTGGGTGGTGCCAGCGGTACGTCAACCCTTCCCGGTCCAGAGCGTCGAGATGCGGTGTCATCGCGTCCGATGCGAGGAGCGACGAGCGCGGTGGCACCAGCAAACGAACCCCGTACTGAACGGGATCGACGTGATCGATCATCCCTTCGCGCTCGATCATGTCGAGCAGTTCGATGTAATCCTGCAACGAGTCCCACGGAGTAAAGGGAAGAAGTGACGGACGGAGCGCGAGCCCGATTGACTTGAAAAAGTGAATCACGTCTATGACATCGTTGCCGCTGTGACCTTTCTTGAGATTGTCGAGGGTCCGGTCGTTCAGCGACTCGATGGCGGAGACGACAAACACGCAACCGAGCGCCTGCAGCTCCCGCACCAGAGAGCGGTGCCGCAGGAGGTGCTCAACCTTGGCGGTGTAGTCGAACGTCACGAAGGGAAACCGCTCGTGCATCGCCCGAACGATGCGCCGGGCGTGCGCCGGTCCGTTGAAAAAGTCGGGGTCGGAGAATGTGATGTGCGTGGCGCCCGCGTCGACGAGCTGCGCAACATCTTCGAGAACCGCATCGGCCGGAACCGCGATGAACGCGCCGTCGTACACCGGGGGAATCGGGCAGTGCAGGCAGAGATGCTTGCACCCGCGCGTGGTCGCGACATAACCGACTGTGCGGCGTGCGGTGCCGTCGATAAGTTTGACATAGCGCTCGAGCGGCGGAAGACCTTTGCGGCTGGCGAGTGCGGTCCGCCGTTTGTGGCGCCGGGCGCTTTGCAGCTCCTCGCGCCGTACGGGGGGATGTTGGAACGGCTGCACGTTACCGCCCCCATCGAGTGTCACGGCAAGACGCACGAGGGCGTCCTCGAATTCACCACCGAAGCAGCTGTCGGCCACGGTGTCCAGAAGGTGCTCGGCGTTGAGCGCGGCGTAGAGTCCGTAAAAAGAAATATGGCAACGGGGATTGACTCTGCGGACCCTTTTCGCGACCTCTATACCCAGGCGGAGCGCCGTGTGCATGGGCACCGAAATGGCCACCAGTGACGCCCGAGCGGCTCTCAGCTCATCAAACTCCTCGACCGAGATATCCAGGAGGGACGGCGAGAATCCCTTCGCCTCGAGACGCGCCGCCGGCATCACCAGTCCCAACGGCTGGTGGCCCTGCTCGTAACACGAGATGAGTAGCACCGCACCCGGCGCCCGCACCGCACCCGGCTCACACGCCACAGCACGACGCCCCGACGCGGGCGGTGGCGATTCTCTTGGTGGCCGTATAAAAGTCGCGCACATAGTGCATGCATCATAACCTTCACCGCGAGGTTTGACAACGACTTCGGTTCGTGTTATAACACCGGTCAATACCCACTCGTCAGTTTCCCCTTGCGTGCCGTCCTCGATGAAATCGCTCTTCATATGCCAACACTCCCGCGGCGGGAGCACCGTCCCCGCGCGAAGCGGTATCCCGGTCGCCGAGCGAAGGGGTAACCCGGTCCCCGCGCGAACGGGGAGACCCGCTCCCACGCGAAGGGGAAGACCCGTCCCCGCGCGAAACGGTCTCCTGGTCGCCTGTTGCATGCTGCTGCTCATACTGCTGTCCGCATGCGGTTCCGGTGACCTGCCGCTGGATCAGGTCGACCCCAACGCCGCACCCTTGCAACCGACCTGGTCGCAGGTCTTTCCGATTTTTCAGCGTGAGTGCATACCGTGTCACGCCACCGACGACCCGCCCGGGGGCACCCGGCCGAATCTCGAGACGTGCGAGGCCATCATCGCCAACCTGGCCGACATCGCGACCGATATTTTCGTTCTCAACAAGATGCCGCCCGGGGCCTGGCCGCGCCTGACAGAGGTGGAACGACTGACCATCGAACGCTGGATTGCCAACGGAGCGACGGCACCATGCAACTGACGCGCACGCTCTTTCTGCTGACGGTAATGCTCGCGGCGGTGCAAAACCGCGCTGCCGAGGCCATACCGCTATACGCGGCGCGTGCGGGCCGGGCGTGCGACAACTGCCACTTGACGCCCAACAAATGGCAGAACCCCAAGCTCGCCGAGCGCAAGTGCAGCCTGTCGTGCCAGACGTGCCACGTGGATCCCGCCGGCGGCGGCATGCGAAACACGTCGGGGCGTTTTTACGGCCGTGCGACGCTGCCGATGATCGCGACCAGCCCGCGGCCGACACGCGACTGGGACCGGAGTTTCTTTGGCCGGGTCCCGCGCATGGACCGCGCGACGACATATAGCGATTCGCTGCCCGTGGGACCGGACCGGTTCGAACAGGTGGAGAATTACTACGAGACCATAGACGACCGCTGGTCCTATGGCAGACCCTATGGGGCGGCGAGCCGCTACGCACCTTTTCAGGGCCGCTACGGCGGGCTCGCCGCCGACCCTTTGCTCCGCATCGGGTGGGACGTCCGCCTGGCCGTTTTGTTTTCGGGGCTGGTCATCACCTTTCCGATGCAGGGCGACCTGCCGGTGGCCGTGCACCCGGTGCGTCATGTCACCGTGTTCCTGAACACGGGGTTCCGCGGGCGCGCGAGCGGTTACTCCAGCACCTTCGACGAGAGTCGCACACCGTACCTTCGTGAAGCGTTTCTCCTGTTGCACCAGGCGCCGTACCAGTCCTATGTGAAACTGGGCAGGTTCACACCGGCCTACGGGCTGAGGCTCGACGACCACACCTCGCAGATCCGGAGGCGCTTCGAACTGGATGGGTCGCTGCCCGAAACCCGTGTCACCGGTGTCGAAATTGGTGCGGCCCCCAATTACCCTTTCATAAACCTGTCGTGGTTTCGCAAGGCATCCCGCGCGCGCGAGCCCTCACCGTTCGACATCTTCGATGTCGACGAGAGTTGGGGCACTGCGCTGAATCTCGGTTATCGCGACCTGGGCTGGAGCGTCGGCGGGAGTCTGCTTCTGCAGCGCCGGCCGCTGGCCGAGGGAGGCGATACCTCGACCCTGGGAGCCTACGGGGTCATCAACCTGCTGCATTACCGCCCTGACCTGCCGTTTACCTACCAGACGGAATTCGATCACGGGTCGCGAACGCGGGCAAGCGGCCTGCGCACCGACCAGGCTGCGTTCTACCAGGAGATCGACTGGCTCCTTGCCAACGGGGTCAATCTCCTGCTTGCGCACGACTGGGCGGACCCGGACCGGGAGGTCGTGGACGACGAGTCCAACCGTTACGCGGCGGGCGGCCGGTTCACGCCCATCCCGGGCGTGACTCTCGATGGACGCATTCGCATGCTCGTCCCGACGGCGGGCGCCACCGACTGGGACCTCTTCGTGCAGTTACACTTGTGGAACTGAGGACGACCGCTCGGCGCCTGCGCGCCTGCGCGTGAAGAACCTTCGCACCGCCTGGTACATACGGCGCCACAGCCAGTTGAACCGCACCGACACGTAGTACAAGGGCGGGATGGCCACCAGGATGAGGAGCGTGCTGGAGGCGAGGCCTGCGATGGAAGCGAGCGCGAGGTTCTCCCAAATGTCCTTGTCCTCGGTGTCGCGGAAATGGATGAGCAGCGGCGCAAGACCCACGATGGTGGTGCCGCTGGTCAGGAGAATGGACCGCAGGCGGACGTGCAGTCCCCGTGCGATCGCGCGCCGCAGCAGGAAAACGCGGTCCTTCTTTGGCAGCTTCCACAGGTCGCTGCCGCCGAGCTGCTTGCCGACGGAGGGAAAGAGCGACGCTTCGGCCGTGGGATCGCCGCCGAGGCGAACCTGCAAGGTCAGTGTGGCCTCGGTGCGGAAACGGCTGAGCAGCAGAATAGCGTTATTGACCACGATGCCGAACAGCAGGATCAGCCCGATGCGGGCCGAAGAATCGAAAGAGGAGTTCGTCCACCAAAAGCCGTGGAAAACGCCGACCAGGGCCATCGGCAGCGACATCAGCACCATCACCGGCAACGTGATGCTTTCGAACAGCGCGGCGAGCACCATGAATATGAAGACGATGGCCAGCACCAGCGCCATCATTAGCTCCTCTTCCTCTTCCTCCGTAAAAAACTCGCGTGTCGATTCTTCCGCCTCGTAACCGTAGGGAAGGGTCATCGATCCGATAACACTCTTGATATACGCCTGGCGCATCTGGTCGGTACCAATGTATTCCCAGTTGAGGTACGTGGAATAACGTTGATCTTCGCGCGTGATCTCGCCGGAGAGCGGAACGGTCTCGATCGAGATGAGATCGGCGAGTCGCACGCTCGCTCCCGACGGCGTCGTGACAAGGGTCTGGACGGCGTCGTGGTATTCCATCTCCTCGGAATCGGTAAAGGAGAGCTGCACGCGCTGGTTGTCACCCTCGATGAGCATGTTCCACGGAACGTCTACACCGAGCAGCCGGCGGATGCGGCTGACCACATCGGCGACGCTCAGGCCGTGTGTAGCGAGCCGGTCGCGGTCGATGTTGATGACGACCTCTTCTTGCGACGCGCGGCCGAATCGCGAACCGGTCGTGATACGAGGGTTGCGCACGCGGCGGTTGCGCTCGATCTGGGCGAGCGCTTCCTCCGCGATTTCCTGCAGGCGGCGCGAGTTGTAGCCGGTCATCTTGACCAGCGAGTTGAGCGACGAGCCCGAGAAGCCGCCGTTGATGTACGGCGTCTCCGAGAATCCGGAGATATAGATCGCCATTCCCGCCAGCTTGTCCGCCTGGTCGACGAACACCGTGCGAAAATAAAGCGGCACTTCGGACTGGAGAACATCGCCCTCGAACTCCACGCGCATGACCGCCTGATTGCCGAAGGTCTGCGAGCGCATGCGGGCCCCTTCCGGAACGGGCAGGATCGCAGACTCGAACAGCGCCATCGTTTCCGATGTCAGCGTGATGTCCGTTCCGGGAGGCATGCGGATGTAGACGAGAAGCTGCTCCGGGTCCGGCAGACGCCAGAACCCGCCCTTGACCACCCGGGTCTTGTAAACATGACCGCTCCACACGAAGAGGGTGGCGAGCAGCGGTAACACCAGCCACCACAAGCGCTGGTTCCACAGGCACAGCCGCTCGAGCCGCGGGGGGCGCGCCGACAGGTCGGGAAGGTCTTCGGTGAACCGGGCAAGCTCCTTGGGGTCGGTGACGTCGTTGGGACCGTCCGGCGCGCGGCGCACGAGCGGTACCGCCCAGCCGCGGTGCAGCACCATCGGTACCCATCCGAAGGCGACAAAGAGCGAGGCCCCGAGCGCGGTGGCCACCGAGACACCCAGCGGAACGTAGAACAACGCCAGGCGCCCGGACAAGAATATGAACGACACAAAGGCGACGATGGTGGTGAGGGTCGTGGCCAGAATGGGGAAGAGCACCTCGCGGCTGCCGCCGAGGATGGTTTCGAGAGCCACCTTGAGCCGGGCCGCGCGGGACAGGCCGGCCGCCTCTGCGTGCTCCATGGCCCCAAGGCGCCGGTGGATCGCGTCCAGCACCAGGATGCTGTTATCGAGAATCAGACCGAAGCAGACGGTCAGCCCGCTGATGGTAATGAAATTCACCGAGATGCCGAGGAAATAGAAGAGGCTTAGCGAAATCAGCACCGAGAAAATGATCGAGCCCGTGATGATGGCGGTGAGTCGCAGCTGGCGCAGCGTTATCGACAGCAATAGAAACAGCAGCCCCAGGATCACGAACGACCGGAGAACCAGCTCGCGCAGCTTGGCCTCGAGCTCCTCTCCCTGGTCCTCATCGATGTCGAAGCTGGCGGCGA
Organism: Candidatus Krumholzibacteriia bacterium; assembly: GCA_036478295.1. Lineage (GTDB taxonomy): Bacteria > Krumholzibacteriota > Krumholzibacteriia > WVZY01 > WVZY01 > JAZGDW01. Next base: position 10,187 of record JAZGDW010000011.1, on the reverse strand, counting down.
ACGGAACCTCGTCTTGCAGGTGCGGCAGCGCCTTGCGCAGCACGCGGCTGGCGGTGATGGTGTTGGCGCCGCTGCGTTTGTCGACGGAAATCTGCACGACGTTGCGGGCATTGGTGCGTACGAAATACACTGGATCCTCGAAGTCCCGCTCCACCGTGCCCAGCATGTTCAGGGTAAAGACGCGGTCGCCGCGCCGCGCCACGACGGCGCGGCGGACGCGCCGCAGATCGACCGGGTCGCGAAGGGCAACGATCTTCTCCATGCCCGACTGCTGCACCACGCCCGCGCCGCTGAGCTCGTCGAGACGGTTGACGGCTGCGAAGACCTCATCGGGTGTGATGCCGTAGAGGTCGAGCTTCTGCCGGTCCAGGTAGATCTTGAGCAACGGATCGGCGCCGCCCAGCACCCGTGCGTCAGCCACACCTTCCAACGCCAGGATCTGGGGAACTACCCAGGTTTCCGCCAGGTCGCGCAGCTCGTTCGGGGAGAGATCCGACTCGAGGCTGAAGGTAAAAAAGTTTTCGGTCGCGAATTCTTCCGGTACGTAGGGCAGTATCTGCGGCTGCGCGGCGTTGAGCGGCAGATTGCGGCGGACAGAGCCCAGCTGCTCGTTCAGATCGACGCGGGCGAAGTCGATATTGATATCGCGCCGGAATTTGATCTGGACGCGCGAGCGACCCGCATAACTCGTCGATACGATTTCCTCGACACCGTGGATCTTCCGCGCCGCCTCCTCGATGGGAATGGTAATAGAGCGCTGGATGGCTCTCGGAGAGGCACCATTCCAATATGTTTGAACGGTTAGGGTTGGCAGGTTTATTTCAGGTATTGCCTCAACCTGGAGCTTGGGCAGGGCGTAGACTCCCAGCAGGACGAACACGGCGAAAATCATCCAGGTCGTGACCGGGTGGCGCACGAAGAACTGGGTCATGAGCGCACCTCTTCGATACGGTGCGCAAGTTTGTAAAGGATCGGTGTGTAGAGCAGCGTGAGCGCGGTCGTCAGGAAGAGTCCGCCGATGATGGTCAGCGCCAGCGGTCGCTGCAGCTGCTCGCCGCTGCCGATGCCGATGGCCATCGGAACCATGGCAAGAATGGTGGTGGCGCTCGTCATCAGGATGGGCCGCAGCCGCAGGCGGCTGGCCTCGAGGATGGCTTCATAGCCGCCCATGCCGTCGGAGCGCAGCCGTCGTATGGTATCGATCTTGATAATGGCGTCGTTGACTGCGATCCCCAACAGCGCCACCATGCCGATAATCGACAGCATGTTGAGCGAGCCGCCCGAGAAGGTGACGGCGAGGATCGAACCGGCCAGCCCCATCGGAATCACCGACGCGATCAGCAGGGGATCGACGAAAGACTCGAACTGCGCCGCCAGAATCATGTAGACCAGCAGGATGGCCAGGGCCATCGCCCACGCGAGGTCCTTGAAGCTGCGGACCATTTCGCTTTGCTCACCGCCGGGCACCAACCGCACGTTCGGCGGCAGGTCGATGGCGGCGGCAATCGCTCTCGTCTCGCGCCACGCGTCGTCGAGAGATCCACTCCTCAGCTCGGCCGAAATCGTGACCATGCGCTGCTGGTTACGGCGCGTCAGCTCACGCACCGGCCGTTCCTCCTTGAGGTCGATGAACGAACGCAGGGGAACGGTCTCTCCGGATGGGAGCTGGACCGGTGAATCTAGAGCCGCCGTCAGGTCACGGCGCTGGTCCCTCGGAATACGGACCGAGATGTCAATGCGCTGATCCACTTCGTTGAAGGTTGTGGCTTCGACGCCGCGGACCCGGTTGCGGATCTCGCGCGCCAGGCGGTCTGGGTCCAGGCCGTGCCGCGCGATTTGCTCGGCGTCCAGCCGCATGACCAGGTTGGGCGTTCCGAGCACGCGGTCGGTGTGCGGGTCATCGACGACCTGCCGATCGCGCAGAGCTTGTATAATCTCCTCTGCGTACTCGAGCGCCGTCAACGGGTCATCCGCGACCACGCCAAGACTGAACGGAGCCTCGTCGGAGGCGAGTAGCTCGCGCAAGCCGATGCCTTCTTCGTGAAAGACGTACTGCACCTCGGGCATCGCGTTCAGACGCTCGACGGCCTCACGCTGGACGCGCAGGCCCTTGCGCCGCCCGCCGCGACCCGGTTCGAGAATCACCCGCATATCGGCGGTATTGGGGCCGCTGTAGTCCTTGACCGCCGCCAGCGTGCGCTCTGTACGCCCCACCTGGGTGAACACGGTGCGAACATCGGGGTCCGCTTCGATCCACGCGGCGAAGCCGGCGGCCGCGGCGACGGTTTCTTCCAGCGGCGTGCCGGCGGGCAGCTCGAGGTCGATTCCAAAATCCCCGGAGCTGCGTTCGGGCATCAGGCTTCGCTCGAGGCGGCTGCCGATGACGGCTGTGACCGCGAGACCGGCGAGCAGCGCGAGCAGCATCGGTGCGGGGCGGCGAAGGACCGAAACCAGCACCCGGTGGTAGCGACGATAGAACGCCTGGTAAACCCTGTCGAAGAGCCGGAACAGACCGCGGGGTGCACGAGGTCGCCGCGACAGCAGGCGGGCGGCCAACATCGGCTGCAGGAGCAGGGCGGCGGCCACTGACACGATCAGCGAGAAGGTCACCGTCAGCGCCTGGTCCCGGAAGAACGCCCCCGCGATGCCGGGCACGTACACCACGGGGAAAAAGACGGCGACGGTGGTCAGCGTCGCCGCGATGACGGCGCGGGCCACCTCACCGGTACCGGTAATCACCGAATCGGCGACCATGCGCTGGCGCTGCAATGGGGACAGCCCCCGGCTCTTGTCCGGGCCGCCGGCCTTGCCCGTGCCGAATCGTTCGTGCACGTGGCGGTTTATGTTCTCCAGTACGACGATGGCGTTGTCGACGAGCATCCCCGCCGCCAATGACAGGCCGCCGAGGCTCATCAGGTTGAGCTTGACCTTGCCGAAATAGAGCAGCGCGAACGTGATGAAGATGGACACGGGAATCGAGATGCCGACGACGAGCGGAGTACGAAAGTTGTGCAGAAAGAAAAACAGAACCAGAAAGGCCAGGCCGGCGCCGGCAATGAGCGACTGGACCAGACCGTTGAACGATGCTCGCACGTAATGCGCGTCGCGATAGACGAATTCGTATTGAAAATCCCCGTAGTCTTCCGTGAGTACCCCGAGGGCGCGATCGATTTCTCCCGATACCTGAAGCGTGTTGGCTTCCGGCTCCTTGTAGACGAGGATGGAAACAACCGGCTGGTCACCGAGCAGCGTCACACCCTCCACCTCTTTCACCGTATCGATTACACGCGCCAGGTCGGAGATACGCACCGGCGAGTCGGACGCCCGGGCGACGTCGGTTGCGGCGATGTCTTCCAGCGACTGGTATTCACCGTCGATCCGCAGGCTGAGATGAAGGGGACCCTGGCGAATTTTTCCCCCGGGAAAAGAAATGTTGCTTCTCACCAGCGCCTGCTGGATGTCCTCAATGGTCACGCCGTAGATATCCATTTTCCTGACGTCGGGCTCGACCAGGATCTCGCGGTCCTCACCGCCAACCACTTCGGCCTGGCTGATGCCGTTGACCTGCTGCAGCGCGGGCTTCACCACTTCCGTGGCGAAGTCGGTAATCGATTGCATGCGGCCGCCGTCGTCGCCGCGCAGGGTCAAGATACTGATGGGCCGCGACAGGGGATCCCAGCGCAGGATCACCGGACGCTCGGCATCCTCCGGAAAATCGTCACGGAAGGCCACCCGGTCCACCGCTTCACGGAGGTGCAGGTTGGCAAAGTCCATCTGTGTACCCCACTCGTACTCGACCGTGATGTTGGAGACGCCCTCGCGCGTGCGCGACACGACCCGGCGCACGCCGGAGAGGGCGGTCACGACCTCCTCGATGGGCTGGGTGACGAGGCGCTCGAGGTCCTCGGCGGGAATGTCTTCGTAGGACGTGATGACGGTCAGACGCGGGTAGGTAATCGACGGCAGCAGATCGACGGGCAGGCGTTTATAACTCAACCCCCCGATGAGCACCAGCGCGAGAAACAGCATCGCGATGGCAATCGGGCGCTGGATGACGACTCGCAGCATGAGGTCGCCTTAGTTCGCGGGCGCCCAGGGGTCGCGGACGGGGAGTACTTTCTTGACTTTGACCTTGGCCTCGTGCGCCAGCGTGAGGTGGTTGGTCACCACCACCTGATCGTCGGGCGTGAGAGCGCCGCCCTGGAGAACACGGTTGATTTCGACCAGGTGGTCGTTCTGGTGGCCGATCTTGACATAGAGCCACTTGGCGCGGTCGCCGTCGATCTTGAAGAGCAGCGGGCGACCGTCGCGCGTCAGGATGGCTTCGCGGGGAACCAGCAGCAGGTCGTCGAAGGTCTCGCCCGCGATGATGGCACGCACGAACATCCCGGGGCGCACGCGCCCCCGCGTGTTCTTGAGGCGGAGCAACACCTGGCAGGTGCGGCTTTCCCGGTCGAAGCGCGGGCTGATGACGTCGACCGTTACACGCAGGGTTTCCCCGAGGGCGGGCACGGCCAGCAAGGCGGGACGTCCGACGGCGAGCTTGCCGATGTCGCTTTCGAGCACGCCGACCTTGGCTTCGATATCCGTGTTGTTGACCAGTGCGCAGATGGTCTGGCCGACGGTCATTTGCTCGCCCGCACTAATCTCGAGCTCGGTGATAATGCCGTCGAAGGGCGCCCGGATCTCCGTGCGCTCGATGTCGAGGCGGGCGCGCTCCAGCGAGGCGCGCGCGGCGGCGATACCGCTGCGGCCCGCCACGACGTCCACGCGAAAGTAACCCTGTTTGAGCGCCTCGACATCCAGGGCCACCTCACGGGCGAGGCGCTCCTCGCGAGTGATGGCGCCCCGTCTTTCGAGCTGGAACAGTTCGTCGATCTTTTTCTGGAGTTCGGCCGGCCGCTCGAGAGGTTCCATCTGCTCGTCTTCGATAGCGAGAAGGCTGAGCGCCTGAAAATATTTCGAGCGCGCCTCTTCTTCCGCCACCTCGTATTCGCGCGAGTCCAACTTGGCGATCAGGTCGCCCTTGCGGACGGACTGTCCCTCGCTGGCTGTGATGCGAACGAGGCGGCCGGCAATTTCGGTGCGGAGCTCAGCGCTGTGTCGTGCCCTGAACGTACCCTCGGCGATCACGGGCACGACGAGGTCGCCCCGCAAAGCGCGGGAGACATTGACCGACGTGGTGCGCTCGCGCCGCTTCTTGGTCTTCTTCGGCTTGTCCGCGGCGGCGGCATCGCTCTTGTCACCCGGAGATTCGGCCACCGCCGCGCTGTCCGAGGCGGCTGCGTTGCCGGATGACGAGTTCGAACCACAACCGATGGACACTACGACCAGGCTCATTACCATTGTCGCGCACAAAGCACGGCGAAAAAAACGGGGTAACACGTTAAACCCTCCTGACCCTCGAATCCGCGGGACACTTCCAGCGGTGGTACGACGGCCTTACTAGCGCCGCAAGGTGAGCACATCGCCGTCGAGCTTGTAGGCAATCACGCTCATCGGCTCCGGCTCCTCGTCGCCGATCTGGAACGACTCGCCTCCGGACTGCAGGGCGATCGACGCCTGCACCAAATCGGTCACGACGTAGAGACGGTCCTTGACGAAGTAGAAGCCGTCGGTCAGCGCGTCACCCTCACCTTTGAGCGTCACCTGGCGCACCAGCCGTCCTTCATTGTCATACACGTCAAAGGTTCCCACGGTTCCATCGGGGAGATCGTAGCTGCCGTCGCTGGGCAGGACCCAGATGCTGCCGTCGTCGCGGACGTAGAACGATTCAATGTCCTTGTGAAAATCGTTGACGCGCACCGTACTGTTCGGTATGCGCTTGGCGAAGACGCCGTACAAAGCCTCGATCTGCTCGCGCTCTTTGGCAGTTCGCTTGCGGTGTGTGTACTCGCGCTCGACCACGTACGCGACCTTGCCGTCGGGATTCCAGACATGAATCCGGTAGTCCGAAAAACTTGTGGCCGCATACACCCGCCCCTGGTCGTCGACCATCCAGCGCCGGTCGAATGTATCCCACGCCACCTCCTCCATCAGCGCGTTGGCAAAGTCAATGGTGCGTACGTCACTGCAGTAACGGGCGAGCTCGTTGCCGTCACTATCGACCGAGGCCAGGTACCGGGTCTGCTCGAACTTGCCCTCACTAAAGGCGCTGACCGCGGCGGCCAGTACGACGTTCTTGCCCCTGGCCTGGCCGCCGACCAGGCTGACAAAGCCGCCCGCCTCCTGTTCTGGCAGGGGATGCTCGCCGACCGGTTCGCCATCCGGAGTGAGCAGGACGATTTTCCCCGGCTGGACCTGCACGACGGCGATGTTGCCGTCCGGTGTAAAGAACATGGCGGTGGGAAGCTTGAACTCGCCGGGGCCCTCACCCTCACGGCCGATGCTGCGCAGGAACTCGCCGTCCGCGGTATAGATCTTGATTTCCGCCAGCTGGGAATCGAGGAGATAGATGTTGCCCTCGTCGTCGGCCATTATCGCGCCGATAACCCCGAAGAATTCGTCCTCGTCGTCCGTGTCGCCGCCCAGGCGCCACAGCTCTTCGAGCTCGGAGCTCATCGGCGCTTCCATAGCTTGTGCGGGGTTCATAACGTGCTTGACCCCGTCCTTGACGGTCTCCTTGCCCTTCCACTCGCCCGCTGTCGCCGGCTGCCAAGCGGCCAGCACTAGCAAGCCCACGGCGCCAAGCGCCAGTAATCTTTTGATCATGGATGACTCCCTTCGGATAGTTTTCTTTGGACAGACCCATTGTTGCGTACGTCGTTCACGGTGTTCAGGTTCCAGGAAACTGAACGCGCGCCCCCCCTGGGGCGGGGTCACGGGCCATCTACACGGGAGGTCGAAGAATATTCAACGCTTGCCCCCCCCTGACCTGATCGAGTGAGGGAGCCGTCCCCCGAATGATACGTGATTGCGGCGGTTTTTCAAGTCAAGATCACGTACAGGTGTTCCGTAACCGGGTGAAAACCTAACCGATTACAAATGGAGGATGAGGTCCGCGGTGAGTGTGTCGTCGGAGACAACGGCGTTCTCTGTCTTGGAATTGCCCCGCCATGTGGCTATAATCCGACCCGACGTCCGGGACAGCGCTTCCTGCCAGACGGGAGGTTTCGTCCAGCCAGCAGGTTTCATCCGGCACTTGGTTTTTGTCAGGAAAGGAGCCGCACGTTTGGATTCTCGCAAAGTGGTTTTCCATAATGCCGACGGGCACGAGCTGGCGGCGCGGCTCGAGCTTCCCGAAGACCCGATCGCGTATGCACTATTCGCGCATTGCTTCACCTGTTCCAAGAATTACAAGGCCGTTACCAACATCAGCCGTGCGCTATGCGCGAGGGGCATCGCGGTGCTGCGGTTTGACTTCACCGGCCTCGGTGAGAGCGAAGGTGAGTTCGGTGACACGAACTTCTCGACCAACGTAACGGACCTGGTGAGCGCTGCGGGTTTTCTTGGGGATGAGTACCAGGCTCCGAAGATTCTCATCGGCCACTCGCTGGGTGGCGCCGCGGTTCTACGGGCCGCGTCGCAGGTGCCGGCGTGCGTGGCGGTGGCGACAATCGCCGCACCGTTCGACCCGGCTCACCTGGCCGGTCTGCTGGCGCCGGTACGCGCCGTCATCGAGGAGCGGGGCGAAGCCGAAGTCGTGATCGGCGGCACTCGCTTCCGGATCAAGAAGCAATTTCTCGACGATCTCGAGGAGAGCGGCATGCGTCAGGCGATCCGTGAGCTGGGGAGGGCGCTCCTCGTATTCCATTCGCCGGCGGACACGGTCGTGGGGATCGAGAGTGCACAGAACATTTTCCTGACCGCCCGTCATCCCAAGAGCTTTGTGTCGCTCGACCGTGCGGATCACCTGCTGCTCGACGAAAGCGACTCCCGCTACGTCGGGGAAGTGATATCGGCCTGGGCGGGTAAGTATGTGGCGAAGCCATGAAACCACCGGAAGACGCGACCTGCAATCGGTGGGGCGCCCCGCGGGTACCGGTCACGCCGGGTGAGTACCGGTCACGCTCGCGGACCCAGTCGCGCCGCCGAACCCGGTCAGGCTGCGGGTACTGGTCACGCCGCCGGGTACCGGTCACGCCGCGGGTACCGGTCACGCCCCCTGACCCGGGTTTTCTTGTTGCCAGGGCGAATGGATCGAGGGTAAATAGGGACATGACCTCACACACTCCCCACGGAGCCCTTGCCACGCCATGCCGCTGGGCGGCGCTTGTTTTCGTTATCGTGGTGCTCGCGCTGACCGGTCGGCCGGCGCCCGGCTGGGCAAAATCGTATTCCATCGAAAGCATCCACGTCGAGGCGACCGTGCGCGGTGACGGGTCGCTGGCCATCGAGGAAGAAATCACCTACGTGTTCAACGGTAACTTCAGGTTCGCCTTCCGGGAGATTCCCCTTAAAACGGGGGAGACGCTCAGCGACGTGAGTGTGAGCGACGTGAGTGGCGTTTACCGCCGTGCGGGCGGCGAGAGCCCCGGTACGTTCACGATGCTTTCGCAGGGCTCGAAAACGAAAATCACCTGGTACTACCGGGCCGTGGACGAAAGGCGCACCTTTCATTTCTCCTACATCATTGGGGGCGTCGTGAAGCGTCACGCGGATGTCGCCGAGTTGTACTACAAGTTTATCGGCGGGGACCGGGACCGGAGGATTCGTGAGCTGCGGGTGACCGTACACCCGCCCGCGGGGATGTACAAATCGGACATCCGGGCGTGGGCGCACGGGCCGCTCAGCGGGACAGTCGAGATCGGGGCCGACGGTAAGGTTCATTTCAACGTGTCCCACCTGCCGGCACGGGCCTTCTGGGAAGGGCGCATCCTCTACCCGACGGATCGATTCATGGACGTACCCGCGTCGGGTGGTGGGCCCGCGCTCACGACCATTCTGGATGAGGAGCGACGCTGGGCTGAGGAGGCAAACCGTAGACGACAGGCGCACATCGAGCGCGCGCGGCAGGCGGCCATCGAGCGGCAGAGGAAGAAGGAGTTGGGGAAGAAGTTCATGTTCGTCTCTCTGGTGGCCGGCGCCATGGGCCTTTTTATGTGGTACCGGGCGTTCCAGCGTTACGGCCGGCCTTATCGTGTGAAGTCCCATGCGGTGCCCGGTGAAATCCCGAGCAAGCACCGGCCCGCGATGCTCTCCTATCTGCTCTACCGGGGCGTTGCCGGCCCGGCGATCGTGGCTACCCTGTTGAACCTCGCCGACCGCGGTTACTTTACGATTACCGAGACCGAGCGGGAGAAGAAGGGGTGGTTCGGCAGAACGCGCAAGGAGAAGGACTACCGTTTTGACCTGACCGAGAAACGAATGGCGGACCTCGATCCGTTCGAAATGAAGCTGGTGGAATTCATGATCACCGAGGCGGGTGACGTCACCGGGTTTACGATGTCCGGCCTCAAGAAAGCGGCGACCCGCAAGCGCACCGCGTTTCGAAAATGGTTCATGGAGTGGATGAAGGAAGTCAAGAAACTCGGTAAAACGATGGACTTTTACGAACCGTACCCCGTGCGGGCGATGGCCGTGAACGGCATCGCGGGAGCGCTACTCCTGGGGATGGGGATCCTCTTTTCGACGCTTACCGATTCGCCCTCCGGCGCGGCGGCGATAGCGGCCGGTGTCACGATAGCCATTCTGACCGTGACGCTGCAGCGGCGCACGAAGGAAGGAAAACGACTACACGTCGCGTGGATGGCATTCCGCAAACATCTCACGAAGGTCGGCAAAGCGATGGGGCCGGTCCGGCTGGATTCGACGGCGTGGGAACGGTACATGGTAGCGGCTATCGTCTTCGGTATGCACAAACAGCTGTTCCCAAAGCTGGAGCTCATCGGTGACGACGGCCGCCGCATGGCACCGGTATGGTTCTACGGGGGCGCTAACCCGGCCGGGACGTTCGACGACAGCCTCTCCTCTCTGGCCTCCGGCCTGACCTCCATGGTGAATACCGTCTCGACCACGATGAGTTCCGCATCCGGCACCGGCGGGGGAGCGAGTGGTGGGGGTGGTGGCGGAAGCGGCGGAGGCAGCGTCGGGGCGGGATAGGCTCAACCCGTCGCGAACGGACAACGCGCCCGGACCGAAGGTTACTACTGCGTTTGTCACCCAGAGGCATCACTATGAAAACCCCGAACCCCACTCGCCCCGAGGGTAATTCCTACGACGATCCGCTCTCCCAAGCGTTTCGCAGG
>JAZGDW010000109.1:0-7241 GCA_036478295.1 Candidatus Krumholzibacteriia bacterium | reverse complement strand
GCGGGCAAGATCGATCGCACGGACCCGCTGCCCGAGGAAGCCAACGAGCCGGAGCTCGCCGACATGCCCCGCATTGTTTTCGCCTACGATCACACGAGTGCTGGACGCCTCAAACAGATGATCGACGAGATCAACCGTCTCGGCCAGGACAGCTGACACCCGCGCTAGCCGCGCGTGATCCTCGCTCGTTCTCGCAACGGCTCCGTCAACAACCCAACTAGGCACCCCCCAGAAAGAACCGGAGCGCGGGAAGGAGCCACGTCAACAGGGTCCCCCAATCAATCAAGCTATGTAGAGGAAGAAAAGGCACGGGCGTGCCAGCAGTCCGCGAAGCGCCGCTCAAAGCGGCCGGCGCGGAGGTCGCCGAGAGTCTGGAGGGTTGTGTCGAATACAGGGGTCTCGGGGCCGGCGAGTCCACACGCCACGCTTTTCTTGAAGAAGGTGCGGCCGATCGCCTCGATCTCTCCGGTGTCGTTTCTGAAGAAGACGAGATCACGATCGAGCCCGTCGAGCCCGTGTGCTTCCCGCAGGTGCTTGATCGGTTCGACGCTGCTGTCGATCGCGCACCCCGAGATGCCGCTGTCGCACGCGCCGGTGATTACCACGAATCGATCGTAGACGATGTCGTAGGCACCGCGCACCGGATCACCGTGTGAGGCCCATTCCTTCAAGAAGGTGTTCAGCCGTTCTTCGATTAAGCGCTTGTCGTGCACGCCGAGCATCTTGGCAAAACCGTAGATCCACAACTGCGCAGTGTCGGGGAAATGTTCGAACTTGCCGAGGTCCATCTCAACTCCGCGGGCTGCAGTGGGTGTCGAACGCTTCCTTGAGCGCACGGGCGATTTCGTCCGGTTGGTAGCCTTCAATGTTGTGGCGCTCCATCATGAATACGAGTTCGCCGTCTTTGAACAGTGCCACCGCCGGAGAAGAAGGTACGTATCCGGCCATGTAGGAACGGGCCTGGTCGACGGCGTCACCGTCGACGCCCGCGAAGACCGTAGTAATCTTATCCGGCACGATACTGTGCTCCAGCGCCAACCGCACACCGGGCCGCGCGCCGCCGGCCGCACATCCGCATACGGAATTGACTACAACCAACGTGGTGCCGGTCTTTTCGCGCAGCACGTTATCCACCTCTTCGGCCGTTCGTAGCTCTTCTACCCCGATGGATGTGAGCTCTTCGCGACAGGGCTTGACGATTTGTTCTGGGTACATCAGTCATTCCTCCGGTTGAACGAGTGCAAATTCACCTGGCTTTTACATATTCAGTTCGAGACGGGCCACTTCGGACATCTTATCGGGAGTCCACGGCGGGTCCCACACCAGGTCCAGGTGGACGTCTGTAACCCCATCGACGGTCCGAATCTTGTTCTCCACTTCTCCGGGCAGGCTGCCCGCCACCGGACACGCCGGTGAGGTAAGCGTCATGACCACCGTGGCCTCTCCCTTGTCGTTGACGTCGACACTGTAGATCAAGCCCAACTCGTAGATATCGACGGGTATTTCCGGATCGTACACGGTGTGCAAGATCTCTATGACACGGTCCTTTATCTGGTCGGAATTCTGGCCTGCCATCTTGTCTCCTATTCGGTGGTGACCATCTCGTCGGTGTTCGTGAGCGCCGCCTCGAAGGTGTGCCACGCGAGCGTCGCGCACTTGATGCGGATGGGGTACTGGCGAACGCCGGCGAATATGGCGAGCTTGCCCATGCTTTCAATCTTGTCTCTGCCATCGATTGCGCCGGTAACGAGTTCGCGAAACTCCCCAAACAACGCCGACGCCTCTTGTACAGTCTTACCTTTCAAGGCCTCTGTCATCACCGACGTGCTCGCTGTGCAGATGGCGCAGCCCGACCCCTCGAAACTGATGTCCTTTATCACATCACCGTCTACGAGCACATACACCGTGACCTTGTCGCCGCAAAGCGGGTTGTAACCCTCCGCACGCCGGTTCGCGCCGTCGAGCCGGTGGAAGTTCCGCGGCTTTTTGTAATGATCGAGGATCATCTCCTGGTAGAGTTCCCGCAGGTCGTCCATCTTACTTGAATACCTCTTTTGCCTTGTGTATGGAGGCGACCAGCACGTCGACCTCTTGCCGCGTGTTGTAGATGCCGAAAGAGGCCCGCGAAGTTGCGGGGACATTGTAGTGCTGCATGATCGGTTGCGTGCAATGGTGGCCGGTGCGAATCGCAACGCCTTCACGGTCGAGGACGGTGCCCACGTCGTGCGGGTGGATGCCGTCGAGCACGAACGACACGACGCCTGCTTTCTCCCTCGCCGTTCCAATGATCCGGAGACCTTTTATCTCACTCAAGGCCTCGGTCGCGTAGTCTACGAGGTCACGATTGTGGGCGATGATGGCCGGGTACCCAATGTCCTGTAGATAGTCGATGGCCGCCCCCAGCCCCACGACACCGGCAACATTTGGCGTGCCGGCCTCGAACTTGTGGGGAAGCGGTTTGAACACGGTTTTCTCGAACGTGACCGAGGAAATCATGTCCCCGCCCCCCTGGTACGGCGGCATGGCTTCGAGCAGTTCCCTTTTCGCGTACACGACACCCACGCCCATCGGTCCATACATCTTGTGGCTCGAAAAAACGAAAAAATCGCAGTTGAGATCCTGTACGTCGACCTCGAGATGGGGCGCGGCCTGCGCACCGTCCAGCAGCACCGGGATATTTTTTGCGTGCGCCATTTCGATTATCTTGCGCACGGGATTGATCGTACCCAGCGAATTCGACACGTGGACCACCGCCACCATCCGCGTCCTGGGGCCGAGAAGCCTGCCGTACTCCTCCAGGTCGAGCTCACCGTTGTCGTGAAAGGGGATCACGGTCAGTTTTGCGCCCGTTTCCTCGCACAACAGCTGCCAGGGGACGATATTCGAATGGTGCTCCATCTCGCTGACCAGCACCTCGTCGCCGGCCTTGAGCTCGGGTCGGCCGTAGGACTGGGCTACGAGATTAATTCCTTCCGTCGTGCCCCGGAGAAAGATAATCTCCTTGGTGTCCGCGGCGTTGATGAACCGTCTTACCTGCTCGCGTGTGTTCTCGAAAGCCTCGGTCGCCCGCACGCTCAACGCGTGGACGCCGCGGTGCACGTTGGAATTGTCGGTGGAGTAATAATGATCGAGGGCGTCGATGACCGCCTGTGGTTTCTGGGTGGTGGCGGCGTTGTCGAGATAGACCAGCGGTTTGCCGTATATCTTCTGGCGCAGGGCCGGGAAATCCTTGCGGATGCGCTGGACGTCGAGGGCGCCCTCAGGGTGCTTTACGCTCGCAGGGTCCAACTGTCTACTCACGTTCGCCTACTTCCCAGTCAGTGTGTGTCCGGCAGTTCCGTCTCCGGGTTCGACAGCCATTCGCTCAGGTCAGCGGCCAGCCGGTCGCGCAGGGGGTCCACCTTGACCTGCTCGATCACCTGGTTGGCGAAGGCGTGGATCAGCATGTGCCGCGCCTCGACCTTGTCTATTCCTCGTGAGCGCATGTAGAACACGGCCTTCTCGTCGATCTGACCGACCACCGCGCCATGTGTGCACTTGACGTCGTCCGCATAGATTTCGAGTTGCGGGTTCGTGTTTATCTGAGCGTTGTCGGACAGAAGTATGCACGCATTGGATTGCTTTGCGTCGGTTTTCTGCGCATCGGGATGCACGTGGATCTTGCCGTTGAACACGGCACGCGCGCGCCCGCTCAGGATGCCCTTGTAAAGCTCGTAGCTGTCGCAATGCGGCCTGGCGTGATCGATGTTGGTGTGGTTGTCCACGTGCTGGTGGCCGCGGGCCACGTACAAGCCGTTCAGCGTGCAATCGATACCCTCGCCGTCGAGATAGGTGTTCACGTCGTTCCGTACCAGCTCTCCCCCGAAAGACAGAAAATCGGTGCGAAAACGAATGTCGCGCCCGAGGCGCGCCTGTAACGTCGCCGTGTGGTAGGCGGACCGGCTTTCCTTCTGGATTTTGTAGTGGTCGAGCGAGACGCCGTCGCCCACGACGATCTCCGTTACCGGATTGCTAAAGTATACATCCCCCTCGTGTCCGGTATAACTCTCGATTATCGTGGCGGTGCTCTGCTCCTCGGCGACAATCAGGGTGCGCGGATGCGACATGGGTGAGCCCTTGCGGGACGCGGAGTAAAAGAGCAGGTGGATCGGCTCCTCGACCGTAATCCCTTTGGGGATATATACGAACACGCCGTCGGTCAGGTGGGCCGTGTTGAGCGCCACAAACGGGTTTTTAGTCGGGTCGGCGTGCCGCGCGAGGTATTTCTTGAGGAGCGCGGGTTTGTCGCAAAGCACGTTCTTCATGCTCTCGACGAGCACGCCTTTCGGCAGCCGCCCCACAGCGGACAGCCCCTTCGCGTGGTTGCCGTTCACCAGTACCACCCGGTGGCAGTCCTGGTCGGGGAACGTCAGCTCGGAGAGGTCTCCGGCCGAAAGACCGTTGGCCCGGTAGCGTTTCTCCAGGTGGAAATCCCTCGCCAGAAGCGGGCGCAGGCGCGTGAAGCGCCACTCCTCGTTTTTCGTCGTGGGAAAACCATCCCGGGTCAAGTGGTCGCGGGCCTGCGCGCGCAGGCTCCTCAGCCATGACGGGCCCGCCGCGGGTGCCGTCTCTTCGAATTTCGCGAAATTCGTGATGTCGATTGATTTATCAGCCATGATTGTGAGGTGCTGCTGCTACAGGGATCAGCCGCTTAATTGAGCATATCCCTTGTCTTCGAGCTCCAGCGCCAGCTCCTTGCCGCCCGACTTGACCAGGCGCCCGTCGACCATCACGTGCACGAAGTCCGGAACGATGTAGTTCAGAAGCCGCTGGTAGTGGGTAACCACCACGATCGCGCGCTCGGGCGAGCGCAGTGCGTTGACGCCGGCAGCAACCACCTTGAGCGCGTCGATGTCGAGTCCCGAATCGGTTTCGTCGAGGACGGCCAGCTTGGGATCGAGAACGGCCATCTGCAGGATCTCGTTTCGCTTCTTCTCGCCGCCCGAATATCCCTCGTTGACGGGGCGGTCCATGAAGCTCGGATCGATATCGAGCACTTTCATTTTGTCTTTGATCAGAACGAGGAACTCCATGGCGTCGATTTCACTTTCGCCCTGATACTTGCGCCTGGAGTTGACGGCCGCCTTCAGAAAGTGCGAATTCCGCACGCCGGGTATTTCGACCGGATACTGGAACGCCATGAAAACACCTCTGCAGGCACGCTCTTCCGGGTCGAGTTCCAGCAGGTCCTCACCCAGGTAACGCACCCGGCCTTTTGTGACCTTGTAGGTCGGGTGGCCGGCAATCACCTGGGCCAGGGTACTCTTGCCCGAACCGTTGGGTCCCATGATGGCGTGAACCTCACCGCCTTTGACCTCGAGATCGACACCTGTGAGGATCTCCTTGTCCTCGACGTTGGCGTGCAGTCCTCTGATGTCCAGCATTCTTGTCTTATCCCTCTCGTATGTTTGTTGTGAGCGGGCCGGTACTACCGAGCCGCCGTTGTCTTCGAACTAGCCCACGCTACCCTCGAGGCTCACCTCGAGCAGCCGCTGCGCTTCCACGGCGAACTCCATGGGCAACTCCCGAAATACCTCTTTGCAAAATCCGTTCACGATCATGTTCACCGCGTCCTCCGCCTTGATGCCGCGCTGCTGGCAGTAGAAAATCTGGTCTTCACCGATCTTCGAGGTGGACGCCTCGTGTTCGACCTGGGCGGTGGTGTTTTTCACCTCGATATAGGGGAATGTGTGGGCGCCGCACTTGTCACCGATCAGCATCGAGTCGCACTGGGTGTAGTTGCGCGCGAAGGTGGCATTCTTGTCGATCTGCACCAGGCCGCGGTAGTTGTTCTGGCCCCTGCCCGCCGAGATGCCCTTGGAGACGATGGTGCTGGAGGTGTTCCGCCCCACGTGAATCATCTTGGTGCCGGTATCCGCCTGCTGGAAATTGTTGGTCAGGGCGACGGAGTAGAATTCGCCGACCGAGTCGTCACCGCTCAGGATGACGCTGGGATATTTCCAGGTAATGGCCGATCCGGTTTCCACCTGCGTCCAGGATATTTTCGAGCGGTCTCCAATGCAGTGACCGCGCTTGGTCACAAAATTAAAGATGCCGCCCTTGCCGTTCTTGTCGCCCGGATACCAGTTCTGCACCGTCGAATACTTGATCTGGGCGTCTTCCATCGCCACCAGTTCCACGACCGCCGCGTGCAGCTGGTTCTCGTCTCGCATCGGCGCCGTGCAACCTTCGAGGTAGCTCACGTAGGCGCCTGCCTCGGCGACGATCAGCGTGCGCTCGAACTGGCCGGTTTTGGCAGCGTTGATGCGGAAATAAGTCGAAAGCTCCATCGGGCAGCGGACGCCTTTGGGAATGAAGCAGAACGATCCGTCGGTGAACACGGCCGAGTTCAGCGCCGCATAGAAGTTGTCGTAGTGGGGAACCACCGAGCCCATGTATTTCCGGATCAGCTCGGGGTGGTTCTGGATGGCCTCCGAGAAGGGACCGAATAGGATACCCTCCTTGGCCAGCGTCTCCTGGAACGTCGTCGCCACCGATACGCTGTCGAAGACGGCGTCCACGGCCACACCGGAGAGGGCCATCTGCTCTTCGAGAGGAATGCCCAGCTTGTCGAAGGTGCGGCGGATCTCTGGATCCACGTCATCCATGCTCTTGGGTGCGTCTTCCGGGTCCTTGGGGGCCGCGTAGTAATGAATATCCTGAAAATCGATCGGCGGGTAGTGGACGTGCGGCCACTTGGGCTCCGTCATCGTGAGCCAATGCCGGTAAGCCTGGAGCCGCCACTCGAGCATCCACTCGGGCTCCTCCTTCTTGGCGGAGATCATGCGAACGACGTCCTCGCTCAGGCCCTTGGGGATGATTTCCTGCTCGATATCGGTGACGAAGCCATACTTGTATTCCCGATCCGTGTAGTGTTGGATCGGATCTCGGGCGTCACTCATAACTCCCCCATATCATTACAGTTAAGGTTATTTTCGGTTCTCAGGCTGTCTTAATATATAGCAAAAGTTGACAAAAATCAATTTTTTGGGCGGTGCAGAAAAAAAACCGCTTCGAGGAGTGTGGGAGTACGGCGGCGTAGCTAAAGTTTCACGTGATTTTTTTCACGATCTCACTGGAAATATGACTGATATTTGTCAGGAAATCAAGGATTTTCTTGGGCCCGATTCGAGTAGCGACCAGAGAGCAATCGCTTATATTTCAGTTACTACGCCGACTTGGAAGCAGGGGGGAGAAGCCAT
>JAZGDW010000108.1:0-3785 GCA_036478295.1 Candidatus Krumholzibacteriia bacterium | reverse complement strand
AGGCTGATCACGCCGTCGGCGCAACTGCCCTCCGTGCACTCGCTGCAACTCGCAACGGTGCAGTCGGTGCAGGCTTCTCGCGGCGTTTCCGCTCCCATGTCTTCGCAGCAGGATTCCTCCTGGCATGAGGAGCCGCACACCGACTGGTTCCCGCCGTCCACGGAGACCGTCCCCGCGAAGCAGCTCGTTGCTGCGTTGGCGGACGGTGTGACGCTGTACGAAACCTGCGCCGGGAACGGCGCGAAGAGGGGTCCCCATTTCACTTTGCGGTTTACGGAGTCGTAGAACCCATCGTTGGTGATGAGGCCCACGACCCAGTCAGCAGGGGGCGCGTCCTCGACCGCCAAGGCTTCGGTTCCGGTCGGAGCGTCGAGGGCAATCGTCACCTGCTCTGCTCGACCGGGGCAATAGTTCGCACTGAACTGTCGCGTGGCGGCGCACGTGCCTGGGTCGCACTCGCCCTCAAAATCAACGGACTGCTCGGCCATGTCTGCGAAACACTCGTAGGCGTAGGTTACTCCGTCGCAGCCGCATACCGGGTCATAGATGTCCAGCGGGCAATCGCCCGGAATCGGGATGCATATGCCCTCCCGGTCCGCAACATTGCATGTTCCGATCGGGTACTTGCAGAATTGCCCGGCTTCACACGGGGTTCCAGCCACTCCCCCGCACTCCTGCGGACAGGATGTTCCGTGCCCGAGATAGGTGCCGCCATGGATCTCGCAGGCTTCCTGCTGCGTCACCATGCAGTTCGGGAATGTGTTCGGATTGGCGCCGGTGCACGCCCCTACGGGACGAATGCAGCAGTCCGTGAGCCCCAACGCGGCGCACGACACTGCGCCGAAGTCGCTCCAGTCGGTGGCACCACTGCAATCGATGTCGCAGTCGTTCACACACGCTTCGCACAGGCCATCCCTCACGCAATCGACGACGATTGCGGTGTCAGCGACGTTGATGATTCCGTTGCCGTCGACGTCGGTCTCGCAGGCGCAAGCTTCTAGAACTTCCAGCTCTCCAGGAAGCAGAGCCGCGAAGAGGAATGCCTCCGAGACGAAGTTTATGTAGAACGACTCAGAAGGGATCCACTCGATCTTGTACAGCCCGCGGGCATCGGCGGGGACGTCAAGCACAAGCGTCCCCCCATAGTAGTCCAGACCCTCGTCGGCCATTTCACCGAAGAACAGGCCAAAACATAGCGGGCCTGCCGCTGGAGTGGCGCAGGCGAAGATCAGATCCTGGGGATCTATCAAAGATGCGAACAACCAATCAGGGCGCAGATCATTCGGGAACGCGGATTGGCAGAAGCCGCCATCGCAGTGTTCAGTCCGTGTCAGCGTATGAGTCTCGTCGTTCTTCGCTTCACCGAAGGTAGCAGTACAGTTCGCTGATGTGCCACACGGAACGGCCGGCACGAAGAGGTCGCCCGCGCCCGTGCAAGAGCCGGCGCCTCCGCCGCAATCAGCGCTTTCCCCCTTGAGGGACACCGGGTCGACCCGCCCCTGCCATCCGCGCAGCATGTTTCCGGTTTGCCCCCATCCTTCAAGCCGCACGTTCCAGTAGGTGCGACCACCACCGACAACAGTGAGACGCTGCCCGACAATATCGCCGTTGTCGTAATACCCGCCGGTGTTGTACGTTCCACCTGGATAGGTTGCGGCGGGCGTGAGGCGCAGCTCGCCCGCAAGCGCGCCTGATACGATCAGTTCTTGCAGATGTTCAACCGGCCCACGGAGCAGCGCCGCGATTCCATGAGCGTCCCGTTCCTGTTGTACAAGCTCCGGTGGCCCGGCGTCGGTCGTGATCGAGAGAACCAGAAGCAGCCCGACTCTGAAGACGTGACGATCGCGCGCCGACCGCTTGCCCATTCGGTGTCGAGAGGATGACTCCATCGAACGCTCCTTCCGATGACATGGCAGGAGTCGGCGGACACTTAGGCCGATGAGCACGCGTCAACGGCCTACGAATTGAAAACGCCAGTGACGGCAGTCCACCTTTTCAACCTGCCGACTTCCCGCGCCGCACAACGGCCCGACGAGGGACACTGCCCATTGTAAGCCATCGTGGGCTTCGCGGAAAGGGGAAATCCGACAAGCCCCGGACTCTGGGCTACCGGCCCGTCCCTTGTCCGTCCCGAAAATTCCACTCGTCGCCGCTTTTGCCTTGGCTGGCCTAGCATCTTCACGTTCCTCAGGCGTCTGTTTGGTGTCATCGAGTCCGTAGCGCCGACGGAAAACCACCGTAGCGCCGCGTCAGCGCCACTGTCACAAGTTCTAGAAAAGCCCAGATTCAAGCGAAAAACGGCATTTTCGATGTTGTAGAGGCGCTTGGGGACGGCGATTCGTTGCTCGCCCCGTAGGCGCTCAGCTGGTTAGCAGGGAGAACACGTCGGCGGCCTGGGCAGGCGGCCGGATGCGCGCTCACAGCCTATCATCGGTTAGCCGCCGCGGCTGGTTATTTCCAACAACCACAGATTGGATATACGTCGACAGGCTTGCCGATTCACCGCCGATTGCCGTTTCTCGCCGATTCGGGCGGTCGCGCGTAAGTGCCCGACTCACAACCGCTTGCGCGATTCGGCAAGTGCAGGTGGATCGGCGTGCGCGTCCCGATTCGGTTCTGCGCAGCGCAGAACTTCGGATCCGCGATTTCCGTTGTAAGTGACGTCTTCATAACGACTTACGAGAATCGGCATTCTGCGCAAGACTCGAATGTTCCCAAGACTGGTAAACCAGCATCCTACGGAATTTCGACAGGTGAAGTCAAGGCTTCAATTCGTTGTTCCGGCGGGGATTGGTAGGAAAGGCGTCGGGCATTTTGGGAGTGTAAGACATCAGCCGTCTGCAATGGCTTAATACTGCAGCGCCGCTTGATCATGGCCTACCCCGGCGGCGAGGCAAATCGTCGGCCCACTCTTCGGGCAGGTACACATCGCTGTCGAGCAGGCATTGAAAGTCGCCGGCCACGTGAGCTACAGACACGCATGTCCGGCGACTAGTCATCGGGCAGCTTGGGCAGACGAGCCAGCGCTTGAGCATATCGCTTGGCGTCAAACGGCTCGTTGTTCTTCATGATGTCGAAGATCTCGGATACGACGACACATCCAATCAGCCGCCGTGCTTCATCCTCGTCATGCCCCTCGGCAAGGAGCCTGTCGAAGGTCGCTTTCGTTTCCGGAGGGTCCCTGTAGCGAAGTTGATTCTCGACGACTTTCATGACGGCGGCGTGGAGATGGCGATTGGGTTTCATTGGGTCTTCCTCTTTTGTTCATTAGGACCGAATGAACGTCTTCTTCCCGGTTTCTTCTCCGCACGAAAAGACGATTCGTCTCCCTGATGCATGAAGATCCTCCCCGCGATCGTTCTGTTGCCCTCAAAGACCGCCCACCCTCGCCCCATGGCGGGATCGCATTCGTCGTTGCCTTCCCAAGACCATTCTACCGCTGGCTGGTCGTCTCGCTGAGTCAGCCGGAAATCAGTCAAACCT
Source organism: Candidatus Krumholzibacteriia bacterium (assembly GCA_036478295.1). Classification (GTDB taxonomy): domain Bacteria; phylum Krumholzibacteriota; class Krumholzibacteriia; order WVZY01; family WVZY01; genus JAZGDW01. The sequence goes on along the minus strand of JAZGDW010000108.1, from coordinate 302 downwards.
CGAACCAAGCCGAACTGGAACGTGCCCCTTCCGTCCGAGCCAAATTCGATAAACGCCTCGACTTCCACATCTAAGGTAGTCGTTGTCCCACATCTCCATCTCAGTGATACGCCAACGGGTCCGTGACACTTTCGGCGGGATGGATACGCCGAGTCAGAGCCGCAGGCGCCAGCCTGCGGGTGCCCCATTCTTCGCGAAGCGAAGGGTGGGGGACTGATCTCGTTTGCCGGTCCGTCCCCCACCCGCCGCCACCGGGCTTGCGCCCGGTGCTCTGAAAAGTGCCCGACACCGATTCTGTCACT
>JAZGDW010000107.1:0-2110 GCA_036478295.1 Candidatus Krumholzibacteriia bacterium | reverse complement strand
CAAAACCGCCCACGCTCTACTCGGTATCTCGCTTGTGGTGGGAGGGTTGTTTGAGGGCAGTTACCGCGTGGGCCGGGTGCAAAGGGGGACGGGAGACCTTTTCGTGATCTCCGCCTTGATCTTGGGTGGCTTTCTCATCGGCCCCATGCATTTTCAGGGCTCGACCATCGGCAGCTTTTCAACCCAGATACACCTGCTGCTGGGCCTTACAGGTTTCGCGATGGCTGGTATACGCATCATTCAGAGATCGCATCCGTCTTCCGCCCTCGTCGCCGGAAGTTTCGGCGTCCTCATGGTGGCCCTCGCCTTCCAGCTCCTCCTCATACCCGGTGAGCACCACTAAGCGGCGGCATCGAAGCCAGATAGAAAAAGGAGATCACCATGGCAACCACCGAACTGACATCAAGGGCCTCGTCCTCATGGCTAAACAAGTGGTGGATGCCCTTTCTGTGGATCATCCTGACGCCGATAGTGACCGTGCCCGTCAGTGCCGTCCTGTTTGACACTCTGGCCGGTTACCAGACACCAGCGGAGATAGGCCTGCCCGATCCTGCAGGAACCGACGGCTGCGACCGCGGCGGCTGGTTCGGCGGGTTCTGCCCCACCTATGAGCACTCAGAGGTTGCCCCAACGATCTTCGCTTTCGTCCTGCCCGGGCTCCTAAACCTGGTTTCATTTCTCTGGGTCAGCTCGACGCGACCCAGGGTACGTGCTGCCGGTATCGTGGCGGGACTGCTTGGCATCGTGCGGTTCTCCATACCGGTAATCGTGCTGATGCTGTCCTTCGATAGGGTCACCGCTCCCGGCGGGACCACCTACTTCGACTTCGGCGGGGGGTCGCTCAACTTCTCGCCCCACTTCGACGTCTGGTTTTTCGGCTTCCTGGCGTGGCTGGGCTCGCTGCTTGTGTGGCCGGTATTCGGGTGGCTCACCCGCGGAAAGGAGGATAAGGGGTAAAGTGTGTTGCGCGCCTGCAGCGCCCTGATTCATGCCTAGGTTATTGAAGGAGGTTTGACGATGAAGAAACTAGTGTTCCTTGTAATGTTGCTAGCTTTGGTGGCGATCCCCGCGTTCACTTGGACGGGACAGAGTTCCGCTAAGCAGAACTGCCTTGGCTGGGAGCGGTCCATGCGTAGCTCCGCGGGCGGCAGCGATCATGCGGGCGTTGGGCGGCCCGTCATCGATCGACTGAATGGAGACGAGCCGTATGGTCGGCTGTTGGGTGACTGGACGGCCGACAACTGCATGCGCTTGAACCACGTCCAGGTTCTCGGCACGCACAACAGCTACCACAAGGAGCCCCGGTCGGCTCTCTTGGCGCTGATCGCTTCCATCGACCCTCTGGCGGCGGCGAGTATGGAGTACACGCACCGCCCCCTCGAAGAGCAGCTCGAACTCCTCGGTATCCGCCAGGTCGAGCTTGACGTGTTCGCGGACCCGGACGGCGGCCTCTTCAAGCTGCCGCTCGGCCCGATCTTGGTCCAGGGCTTCCCCGACCCGATCAAGCCGGAACTCCTGGCTCCCGGCCTCAAGGTGCTGCACATCCAGGACATCGACTTCGAGACAACGTGTCTCACGTTCGTCTCCTGCCTGGATACGATCAAGGCCTGGTCGGACGCCAACCCCGGCCATCTTCCGTTGATGGTCCTCGTCGAAGCGAAGGACGATCCCATTAATATCGGCCCTCCTCTACCCTGGGCCGTACCTGTGCTGTTCGGGGCGGAGGCGCTCGACGAGATTGACGCCGATATACGATCGGTCTTCCCAGACGATCAGCTCATAACCCCTGACGACGTCCGTGGCGACCGGGCAACTCTCGAACAGGCAGTCCTGAAAGACGGCTGGCCAACGCTGAACGAGTCACGTGGGCGGTTGTTGTTCGCGTTCGACAACGCCGACGCGAAGCGGGACCTCTACCTGGATGGCCACCCGTCGCTGGAGGGCCGCGTCATGTTCACGAGTTCACCTCCCGGCTCGCCGGAATCGGCCTTCGTGAAAGTCAACGAACCGCTCGGCAACGAGGCGTTCATCAGGGAGCTCGTGGCGGCGGGGTACATAGTCCGCACGCGTGCCGACGCTAACACCGTCGAAGCTCGCTTCGGTCTCACTA
>JAZGDW010000106.1:0-46699 GCA_036478295.1 Candidatus Krumholzibacteriia bacterium | reverse complement strand
GTGCCGATTTCCAGGGGACTGCGCCAGTTCATCCCCACCATGAACGGATTCTGTTCGACCCACGAATCAACCCAGCCCAACCATCGCCGTCCAAACTCCTCGTCACCCGCGACACGGCAGGCGTAGGACGCGTCGAGCAGGAACATCATCTTGTTGAGGTGCCACAAGACAACGGCGTCACTGCCGCGCTGGTCGCCCGACAAGGCCCCCACGTACTTTCGCGGCCACGCCACGTTGAATAACGGATCCTTGTGCCAGTCAACACCCCCGGCCGTGTCGAGTTCCTTGCCGAACAACTCGATTTTTCCCATACGGAGAGCGTCCGCACCGGCGGTCACGTACTCTTTCTTATAGACACGCGGGTCGCGGGGTGATTCGTTGAGCCACGTTTTGAAGAGCTGCGTATAATACGCTGGTGCCTGAAACCGGCCTCTCAGGCGCGGGTGGAGGCGTTCCTCGACATTCCGCGGTTCCAGATTTTCTTGCCTGCGCTCATAATGGTACCGGGCCCGGAGGAGGGCGGTGCGGCTGGTTATCTTGCTCCATATTGTTTTCATACAATTCCGGTAGTACTAGGTACTCGCAGACCTGATTCCCACTCATGCTGCAGCAATGTGCTGGTGATGATTGGAATGCCGCGGAGAGCCAGTTTAACTGGTGCTTGTCCTTTCGCTACCAACCGCGTCGGTGGGCGGAACGTAGTCATCCCATGCAAGCACGTTCAAATCTTCGAGGTCGTACTGCTGTATCGCCTGCGCGAACAGAGCCGCCGTTTCGGCGTTTACAAGGAGCGGAATGCCCCGATCCACCGTCCGCCGGCGAATGAGATAGTCGTTGGTGAGCTCTTGCTCTTCAATGGACTTCGGTATGTTCAGGACCAGGTCGACGGCTCCCGAATCGATCAGATCGAGCGCGTTCGGCTTCGTTTCGTCGAGAGGCCACGGTACGACTTCTGTTTGCACGCCGTTTGTTTTTAGAAAGGCCGCCGTCCCGGCGGATGCGTAGAGCTTGAGCCCCATTTCCTCGAACGTTCGAACAGCGGGGAGGAGCTTCGTTTTCTCGGTAATCGTGCCCGTGGACAGCAGCACGCCCTTCTTGGGGATCGTGTAGCCCACGGAGAGGAGGGACTTTAGAAACGCCTCTTTGAGGTCGTCGCCAAAACAGGCCACCTCACCGGTCGACGCCATCTCGACGCCAAGCACGGGATCCGCACCGGCCAGGCGGGAAAACGAGAACTGCGGTGCTTTCACAGCCACGTAGTCGAGTTCAAAGAGCGAGCGCTGAACCTCACCGATCGGCGCGTCCATCATAGCCCGTGTCGCCAAATCAACAAAGTTCAGTCGAAAAACCTTGGACGCGAAAGGAAAACTTCGCGAGGCGCGAAGGTTGCACTCGATCACGAGAATCCGACCCTCCTTCGCCAGGTACTGGACGTTGAAGGGGCCCGTGATCACCAGGCTCCTGGCGATTTCCTTGGTAATGCGCTTGATACGCCTCACCGTTTCGACAAAGACCTGTTGTGGTGGCAGAACGATGACGGCGTCGCCGGAGTGCACGCCCGCATACTCCACGTGCTCGGCCATGGCATAGGCGACAACTTTCCCCTTGTGCGCGACCGCATCTATCTCGATCTCCTTTGACTGCGAGATAAACTCGCTCACCACCACCGGGTGCTCCCGGCTGACCCGCGCTGCCTGCGAAAGGTAAGTGCGAAGATCCTCGTCACGGTAGGCCACGTTCATAGCGGCACCGGAGAGGACATAGCTCGGACGAACCAGCACCGGGTAGCCGACCTCCTGCGCGAATTTCAAGGCCTCCTCGGCGCTCGTCGCCTCCCTCCATCGCGGCTGATCGACACCGAGCTCGTCCAGTAGCGTTGAGAACTTGTGCCGGTCTTCGGCCCGGTCGATGGAAGACGGCGGGGTCCCGATCACCTTGACACCTGCCCGATCGAGCGGCAGCGCGAGATTATTCGGTGTCTGGCCGCCCATGGATACCACCACGCCCAACGGATTTTCCTTTTCCCAAATATCAAGAATTCTCTCCAGCGAGAGCTCCTCGAAGTAGAGCCTGTGGGCGACGTCGTAATCGGTGCTCATCGTTTCCGGGTTGTGGTTTACGACGATCGTCCGGTAGCCGAGCCGTTCGAGGGACTCGATGCAGTTTACACAACACCAATCGAATTCGACACTCGACCCGATTCGATACGCCCCACCCCCGAGTACCACCACGCCTTCCTTGGCCGCGTCCGTTCCCGGTGTCGCGGCGCCGATCTGGATATCGTTCGTTTCGCCGTGGTAGGTGAGGTACAAGTAATTCGTCTCTGCGGGAAACTCACCCGCTGTCGTGTCAATCTGCTTGACGACAGGGATTATTCCCCTGTCCTTTCTATGCCGGCGAACAGCGGCGGCCGTGTCGACCTGATCAACCTCTTCGGCCTGGAGGGTCCGTCCGATTTCGAGATCAGAGAAACCTGCCTGCTTTACTTCTCGAAGCAGGTCGTCGGAGATACTGTGCAGGGCATGGTGGCCGAGTTCCTTGTAGAGACGGACGATGTTCCCGATCCGATAGAGAAACCACGGGTCTATCCCCGTCAATTCCTGGATCCGCTCGACGTCCCAACCCTCTCCGATCGCGCGGGCCAGGACGAGCAGCCTGCGGTCGGTCGGGTTTCTCAGCTCCGATTCTATGTCGATATCACCCAGGTGGTCCCCAGACACCCCCTCGAGGCCGGGGGATACCATGCGCACGGCCTTTTGCAGGGCTTCTTCGAAGCTCCGTCCGATGGCCATCACCTCACCGACCGATTTCATCGAGCTGCCGATCTGGCGGCTTGCCTGACGGAACTTGGCAAGATCCCAGCGGGGCACCTTGACCACCACGTAGTCCAGGGCGGGCTCGAAACAAGCCGTCGTGGCACGGGTAACTGAGTTCTGGATTTCCGGCAGGAGTCTGCCGCATGCCAGCTTTGCCGCCACGAATGCCAAAGGATAACCCGTCGCCTTCGACGCGAGCGCCGAGCTTCGCGACAGGCGGGCATTCACTTCGATTGCCACGTACTCGCCCGTACGCGGGTGGATGGCAAACTGAATATTGCACTCACCGACGACCCCGAGTTGCCGGATCGTCCGCACGGCGAGTTCGCGGAGCTCGTGGTATTCATCGTTGGACAGGGTCTGACTTGGAGCGACCACGATCGATTCACCGGTGTGAATGCCGAGTGGATCGAGGTTCTCCATATTGCACACGGTGATGCAGTTATCCGCCCGGTCACGGATCACCTCGTATTCGATCTCTTTCCAGCCTTCGAGAGCCTTCTCGACGAGGAGTTGATCGGAAAAGGCAAATCCCGCGACGGCCGCCTCGGCGAGACTCTCGCGGTCTTGAACGAGACGCGAGCCGAGACCTCCCAGTGTGTAGGCCGTCCTCACCAGCACGGGATAACCGAACCGCTCCGCCGCCACGACCGCCGCTTCTGGGGAACCGACAGCCTCGCTGGCCGGCACGGGCACCCCCATCTCGGTCAGCCTCCTCGAGAACAGCGCCCGGTCTTCGGTTTCAATGATGGTGTCGATCGGTGTTCCCAGGACTGCTACGTTGTGTTTGTCGAGAACGCCGTTCCGGTGGAGTTCGAGCCCGCAGTTCAACGCCGTCTGCCCACCGAAGCTGAGCGCGATTCCATCCGGCTTTTCGCGCTCGATGACTCTTGTTACGAAATGAGCCGTGAGGGGAACGAAATAGATCCGGGACGCAAGGCCCTCGGACGTCTGAATCGTCGCGACGTTTGGATTGACGAGAATGACCTCGGCGCCCTCTTCCTTGAAGGCCTTGATGGCCTGGGTGCCCGAATAGTCGAACTCGCCGGCCTGGCCGATGGTCAGCCCACCCGAGCCGAGAAGCAGGATCCGCTTAGGCTGCATCGTGCTCCAGTGTGTCGCACGAGACGTTAGTAATACGCGTCATCATCTTCTTGCCTTTCGAACCTCGTTGAGGAACACGTCGAAAAGGTATCCGGTATCGACTGGTCCGCACACCGCTTCGGGGTGAAACTGCACGGCGAGGTGCGGGCCGGTTCGCGAACGAAGCCCCTCGACAGTGCCGTCGTTACCGTTTTTGAACCAGACTTCCCACTCATCAGGCAGGCTGTCGGCGTCGACCGCGTATCCGTGGTTCTGGCTCGTGATAGCCCATTTTTGCGTGCCCGCCTCTGCAACGGGCTGGTTCTGCCCACGATGGCCAAAGGGCAGCTTGAACGTCTCTCCCCCCACCGCCATACCCAGCACCTGGCAGCCCAGGCAGATACCGAACATCGGCCGGGGGTCGGGCAAAAGTTTCTCGATCCGCCTCGCGATCAAAGCCGTTTGCACGGGATCACCGGGGCCGTTGCTGAGCAGCAGTCCGTCGTAGCTGTGATTCTCGAGATCGAAATCCCACGGCAGCACGGAGACCTTTACGCCACGCTTGATGAGGCAGCGCAAAATGTTGTTCTTCACGCCGCAATCGATAACACCTATGTGGATGTCACCCGTTCCGTAGGTAATGGGCTCATTCCGGGACACCAGGGCAACGACGTTTTCCGAGGCGGGGTCGTACCACTCCGGTTCCGCTTCACCGTCGACGACAATCTTGCCGAGCACGGTTCCCTTCTCCCGCAGATGCTTCGTCAGCGCCCGCGTATCTATGCCGTAGATTCCCGGTACGTCCTCCGAAGCCAGCCAGTCGCCGAGGGAGCGCGAGGCGTTCCAGTGATGGTACTCGCCGCTGTAATTCGCCGTGATGAGCCCGCGTATCCGGACCTTGTCGGATTCGAAGTGGAGCGGAATCCCGTCGTCGTCTTCCTTTGCCGACGGCACCCCGTAGTTGCCGATCAAGGGATAGGTCAGGGCGAGAATCTGGCCGTAGTAAGAGGGATCCGTGATCGCCTCGGGATAGCCGACCATGCCCGTGTTAAAAACGACTTCGCCGGCGGACGGCCGGGCGGCGCCAAAAAGAACCCCTTTGAACACCGCGCCGTCCTCGAGAACGAGTGAGGCTTTTCGAATTTCCTTCAAGAGGCCGTCTCCCTCGTGCCCGTATGCTTCAGAATTACCGACGGCCGGACCGAGGGCGAAGCAAGTCGTTTGAGCGGAGCAAAATCGCACAAGCTCCCGCGCGCACGAATATCAGCGATGTGACACATTATCAAGGTCTCTCTAGCTGTTGAGAAGGTACAACTCACGATTGAACCGCCAACGCCGTTAACGGCGGCCCTAGAACAGAGTGTAGATCAACGGCGCCACCGGCGTGCCCAGCAACAGTATGAGGACACCAAGGATCAGGGATACAACAATTATCGGCGCCAGCCACCACTTCTTATTGTGGCGAAGCATCCCCCAGAACTCGCTGATCATTCCCGGGGACTTCTGATCGACGAGACGGGCGAAGTCATCGGCGTCTTTTTGCCTGTCGACTTTCGGTTGTGTTTCTTTGGTCATTGTCGGCTCTCCATCGATTGTCAATACTGGCGAAAATACCGGGATACGTCGGTCCCCGTCCGATGCTCCACCCAGTACGACGACGCGTGTCGGGCGCGTCGCCGCCGCAGTGGATCATACCGGAAGACCCTCAGAACGAGTCCGATCGGCGTAACGACAAGATAGTATATCGTAACAAGCACAAGGTGTGAAACAGTCCAGCCGAGGGGGTAAAAAGCCCTCATCCAGCCCAGATAGAACGGCAGGCGCAAAGGTCGCACCGAGTAGAACAGCAGTGTGAACAGTGCTCCGATTACCCATAAGACACGGCCGGCTCCAGGGGCGTCGATTTTGAAATAAACGACTGAACCGACCGCGCCAAAAAATGTCAACATGATCAACCCAAACCACTGCAGTTCTCGCTTTGTCGGATTATGTTTTAGCTCAACCATTGCCATAAGTTGCTCCGATCTCCTTGTCGGCAGTATCCTCGGCCTTCGATCCAGCACCGGGCTTCTGAGCGATCATGATAAAGAACCCGCCTTCACGCTGCCCCGGGGCGACGACTTGCGAAGCCTGCACGATGAAGTGGTCCAGTGATTTGCCACGCGGTTGCGGTTCAAAAAGGCCTCCCCCGCCCAAACCATCATCCTCGGCCCTCAACGCGGGGACTCCGCGTACAAACCGAAGGCCGGTCGAGTCGAACCACCGCAGCACTTCACCAAACGTATGCTTGGATTCGTGGGGATGGCGGTACTGATCCGTGAACCACGCCCGGTGTTTGTCTTTACTCAAGCCCGGCTTGCGCAGGATCGGGTCGATCCATCTCGCCCGGCCCCCCGTGAGCGAGAACACCTGCCGCCGGAGATCCGTGAACAATCGCCCATAGGTATTGTAGAGACCTATGACGATGTATCCACCTGGCTTCAGCAAGGACACGAGCCGTTGGAAACCTCCATGGGGATCCCCGGTATGATGAAGGACGCCGTTACAGAGTACGACATCGAATTGCCCGGGTTTGAACGCCGGTCGAAAGAGGTTCATTTGCAAAAAGCGGACACGTACCAGCCCATGCTCCTGCCTGAACGCCTCACCCAGCCGGAGAGAGTTCATGCACATATCGGTGGCGACGACCTGCCGGCATGACATCCCGAGATAGTTGGCCAGCTGGCCGGTGCCACAACCGACTTCCAAGACACTGCTGTTGTACGGAATCGCTTCGTCGAGCCGCCTGGCATAGACTCCCCGCCGGGATTTCTCGAGCAGTGACCCCACCGATTCGTGATCGTCATAGTTGGGAAAAGGGGTCTCCTCGTAAAACGCCTTGACGATTTCGGTTACGTCGCGCGGGTTGTCGATCTGCTCGTGCGGCCAGAACAGCTGCGCGATGTTGTTCTCCGTCTCGAATGAGTGGCCGCACTTGCCACACACCATCTCCTCGCGCTCATGCCTGAAGTCGGCCTGGCAGCAGGGACTGGCCAGTTTGTCGTGGAGTACTTCGATTGACGTGGCGTCACCGGTCACCCGGACCATAGCCGGCTGGTCGGCCTTGGCCAGCACGAAGCTCCCCATGCAGAGGAAATCGATGTCCGAGGCCATAAACGTCGTGTAGGCGTCGCGCGGTGATTCGACTATGGGTTCCCAGCCTAGATTAAAACTCGTGTTCACCATCACGGGACAACCCGTTTTCTCATAGAACCTTTTCATCAGCTTGTACAAGAGGCGATTCCGCCCACGGTCCACCGTCTGGACCCGTGCCGAGTAGTCCACGTGTGTAACCGCGGGCACCGTCGACCGCTTCTGTTTGAGCCTGTCGATTCCCTCCGCATCGGCCAGCTCGGGCGGAACGGGCAGTCGCTTGTCCTCGCGCACCGGCGCCACAAGAAGCATGTAAGGGCTTGTTTGACCTTGTTTGAGACCGAAGTACTCGTGTGCGTGCTCTTCGAGAACGATGGGAGCAAACGGACGGAAACCCTCACGGAACTTCACCTTCAAATTGATCGTGGACTGCATCTTGGGGTCGCGTGCGTCGCCGAGAATACTCCGTGACCCGAGCGCACGCGGGCCGAACTCCATCCTCCCGTGAAACCATCCGACGACTTTACCCCGGGAAATCTCCTCGGCGATTTCGTTGCACAGCGTATCCTCGTTGTCGACGCGTTCGTATTTCGCATTCATGCTCTTCAGAAACGACTCGATCTCTCGATCACTGTACTCGGTGCCGAGCAGCGACCCGCGCTGCTGATCGGAGGGTCCGGTCTCGCGTTTGTTGTCCAGCATCTGATACCAGATCAGGAGTGCCACGCCTAGCGCTCCGCCGGCGTCGCCGGCCGCTGGCTGGATCCACACCTCATCAAAAGGGCCTTCGCGGAGAATGCGGCCATTGCCCACGCAATTCAGGGCGACACCCCCCGCCAAACACAGGTTCTTCAAACCCGTCTCGTTGTGCACGTGGCTCGCGGACCTCAGCATAATCTCTTCGGTGACCTTCTGGATCGAAGCGGCGATGTCCATGTCACGCTTCGTCAACTTCGCATCCGGTCGGCGCGGTGGACCGTCGAAGAGGTCGTGAAACTTCTTCGACGTCATGGTCAGCCCCTGACAGTAGTTGAAATACGACATGTCCAGGCGGAAGGACCCATCGTCTCTCAGATCAACCAGCTTTTTCAGAATGAGGTCCTCATAGATCGGTTCTCCGTACGGCGCCAAACCCATCAGTTTGTACTCGCCGCTGTTAACCTTGAAACCGCCGTAGTACGTGAACGCGGAGTACAACAGCCCTATGGAATGCGGAAAACGCAGCTCGTGCGTCAACTGAACCTTGTTGCCGCGCCCGACGCCCCAGGCGGCCGTCGCCCATTCCCCCACCCCATCCAGGGTGAGAATCGCTGCCTCTTCGAACGGCGACGGAAAGAAAGCGCTCGCCGCGTGCGACTCGTGGTGTTCGGTGAAGACGTAGCGCTTCTTGAAGCCGTTCTTCAGACCCCGGTCCATCTCACGGGACAGCCGGAGCTTCTTTTTGAGCCATAGCGGCATCGCCTTCGTAAACGACTGAAAGCCCGCGGGGGCGTACGAGAGATAGGTTTCCAGCAGGCGGTCGAACTTCAGGTAGGGTTTGTCGTAGAAACCCACGTAGTCGAGCTGCTCGGGGCTCAGCCCGCCTGCCTCGAGGCAGTACTCGACGGCATTGATCGGAAAGTCGTGATCGTGCTTCTTACGTGTGAAGCGTTCTTCCTGGGCGGCGGCTACAATACGGCCGTCGACCACCAGGGCCGCTGCTGAATCATGGTAGAATGCCGAGATACCCAAGATGGCCGTCATGCAGAACTCCGCGAGCCTTCAGATGCCTAAATCATTCATTTTAGCATAGATGGAGGCCCCAAGGCAAGGGGCGAAGGCCCGTTATGGCGGGTCCTTCCCTGTGGATCCTCTTATTTACCCGTTGTTTCCAGGATATCGGCCGCCATGCGCCGCCCCAACACTTCGTTGGCCGACTCGGACACGTGGGCAAAGTCGATGTAGTAAGGCTCCTTCGCGTCCTTGAAGATGTCGCTGATGTCATGGAAATGCTGCCCTGCAAGCCTCTCGTGGCTGCGTTTCATGTAGGCGTACGTTTTTAGAAAGAATGCTTCCATGGATTGTTTCTTCTCGAGCTCTTTTTGTTCATACTCGCTCAATTCGTCTTTTGTGAAGATCACTGGCTGCCAGTAAAGGATGGGGGTAAAACCGTATGCCTCGCCCAGGCGCTTGACGATTCGCATGTTCGCGATCCACGTATCTACGACATCCTCCTCGACAGTCGCTGAATCGCCCGCTTCACGCCCGCTGTCTGTTAGCCGGCCTCGAAACTCAGCATCCGGCCGCAATCGCCTCACGATGGCCTGAAGCAACCTGACCGTGTTCGAGCGCTCCAGGTGGCTGAGAATGTACATTTTCGTCAAGTCTCGAGTTCTGGACTCGTGCAACAGATTGAATTCGCGAATCCTCCTGTATTCATTCATGGGCCGTCCCGCGACACCGCTCTGAAATGCCGCAAAGGCATCACCGATTCCATCGTAAAAAACGACCACATCGGGTATGTTTCCCCCTCGAAGCTCCAGCAAGAGCGCGATGACTTCCTGCGTGCTCACGTACCCGGACTCCGCGAAGTTCGTGACGTCGGCGGCAACCCCCTTTTCAGAGAGAATCTTGCCAACCAACGATGCGACTGTGTATTCGTCCCTTGCTCCCGTTCCCCACATCGTCGATGCACCGAACATGAAGACCCGGAGCGGCGTGGATTGTGAGTCGCGGAGCCTGGGATAGACCGTCCCGCGGTGGCCCTGCTCGTCAACAGTTATGTATTCGCCCTGGAACGGTTTTCTTTGATAATGCACGTACGGCTTCCAACGAAGCGTGATTTCGCCGAACTCCCCGTAGTAGTCTTCTGTCCACGTCGCGCCGCGGTAACTGTCCGCGTTAACACGCGAGTCAATAGCGGGTGTCGTCAACTTTTGCTTGGTATTGACAATGATGCCGCTCGCGAGCTCGATGATTGCCAGCAGAACCAGGACCAATCCGCCGATGATCCATACGTTCCGTGTCAGTATCAACGCCCGCTTGATGATGTGAAACGCACCACCGCGCCGGATGCTCACGTGTTTCCCCCCTCGAGATCGCAATGTTGAACCGCTCGCTTGAGTTTAGCATGATATTTTGATAAACTGAAGGGGATCACCACGCATAACTCACTTAGATCGGGGACATCAGGTGACCGCGATTCTCGGTATCTCAGCTTTCTATCATGATTCGGCGGCGGCACTCCTGGTCGACGGCCGTATTGTAGCCGCCGCCCAGGAAGAACGCTTCACACGCAAGAAGCACGATGACGACTTTCCGATCAATGCCATTGAGTACTGCCTCAAGGCGGGCGGGCTGAGCCCCGATCAACTCGACTACGTTGGTTTCTACGACAAACCCTACCTGAAGTTCGACCGCCTGCTGGAAACCTATCTTTCCCACGCCCCTCTCGGCTTTCGATCGTTTGTGAACACGATACCGCTGTGGCTGAAGCGGAAACTTCACGTTCGACGCGAGATAAACCGCGGATTGCAGAAGGCATTCAAGAAGCGTTGCCTCTTCGCCGAACACCAGGAATCGCACGCGGCTAGCGCGTTTTTTCCATCCCCGTTCGAGGAGGCGGCGATTTTGACCCTCGATGGGGAGGGTGAGTGGGCGACAGCCGCCTACGGCGTGGGCCGCGAGAATCGAGTGGAACTCACACACGAGCAGCGCTTTCCTCACTCCCTGGGACTCTTGTATTCGGCGTTCACGTATTACTGTGGTTTCGAGGTCGACGGAGGCGAGCACCGGTTGATGGCCTGGCGCCTTACGGAGAGCCCAGTTATGCCGACCTCATTCTGGATCAGATAATCGATCTCAAGGAGGACGGGTCGTTTCAACTGGACACGTCGTATTTCAACTACGGTCGCTGGTCGACAATGACTTCCAAAAAGTTCCATGCGCTCTTTGGCGGACCGCCCCGCGATCAGGCCGTCTCACCGGGGCAGCGTGAGATGGATATTGCGGCTTCCATTCAGAGTGTGACCGAGGAGGTGATGCTGCGCGCGGCCAGGCACGTGCATGAAGAGACAGGGTTAAAAAACCTATGTCTTGCCGGTCGTATGGCACTCAACGGTACGGCAAACAGACGGATTCTCCGCGAGGGCCCGTTCAATCAGGTTTGGATCCAGCCAGCCGCGGGCGATGCCGGGTGTGCACCCGGTGTGGCACTTCTCATATGGTACCAACTCCTGGGAAACAAACGTAACGTGGATCCCGAGGGCGATCAGCAGGGGGCTCTCCTGGGGTCGGAATATAGCGATGAGGAAATCGGAGCCTTCCTGGCGAATGTCGATTGCGAATACGAACACTCCGAAAACAACGAGGCCCTGTGTGACGAGGTGGCCGATGCCGTCGCGCAGGGGAATGTCGTGGGTTGGTTTCAGGGCAGAATGGAATTTGCACACCAGTCGTTGGGATCACGGAGTATCCTCGGAGATGCGAGGAATCCACAGATGCAATCCCTCATCAACCTGAAAGTAAACTTTCAGGAAGGGTTTCAGCCGCTTGCTGCAGTAGTGCTCCAGGAGCACGTGCACGAATACTCTGACGTCCATCCAGACAAGCAGAGCCCCTACACGCTTTTTGTAAATCCTGGCAATCCGCTGCTCCACAGACTCCTGACCCGATTCTATGAAAAGACAGGGTGTCCGGTAATGGCTATCACGAGTCTTAATCTCGCGTGGGAACCAATCGTGCGCTCGCCGCAAGAGGCGTATGACACCTTCATGACATCGGATATAGACGTCTTGTGTTTGGGGAAATTCGTACTCAGAAAGCTGGCCCAGCCGGCCACCGTCGAAGTAGTTGAAGACAGCACCTCCAACGAGCCGTTTGAGGGCCAGCTGGCCAGCCCGTGCTGTCGCGGTGAACTGGCTAGCAAGAACGGCAGCCTTGTGTGTGAGAAATGTCATCGAGCCTTCGCGGTCACAGACAACATCCCGGAATTGTTCTGGCCGCATGAGAAGAGCGATGAAGGGGAGGACATTACGGAAATCGTACGGGCGTTCTACGAGGAGACACCTTTCCCCAATTACAACGATCACGATTCACTTCGATCTTTGGTTGAGAAGTCGAGGAAGGGGCTCTATGCCCGTCGTCTCGATGAGACGATCCCATACAACACCAGCGTGCTCGAGGTCGGGTGCGGGACGGGCCAGTTGACGAATTTTCTGGGCAGGTCGTGCCGGAGAGTTATCGGGGCAGACCTGTGTCTCAACTCGCTGAGGCTTGGTGAATCCTTCAGAAGAGAGGCGGGCCTTGAGCGCGTGCGTTTCATGCAAATGAATCTCTTTCGTCCGGCGCTGCGGCCGGAACGATTCGACGTGGTGCTCTGTAATGGTGTCCTGCTTACGACGAGAGATCCGTTCGAGGGTTTCCAACACCTTGCCGGATTGGTAAAGCCGGGCGGACACATTGTTATCGGACTTTACAACACGTACGCCAGATTGGCCACCGACGTGCGCCGTCAGATATTTCGTGTGACGAGAGGGCGGGCAAAATGGATCGATCCCGTTTTGCGGCAGGAAGGCCTGAGCGAAGATAAGCGCCGGGCGTGGTACGCCGATCAGTATTGCCATCCCCATGAAACGAAGCAAACCTTCGGCGAAGTCCAGGAGTGGTTCGACAAAACCGGTTTTGAGTTTGTTCGCGGTGTACCGGCAATGCGTCCAGAGGACGACGGTCTGGGCGGCGAAAGCCTATTCGATGCCCAGCCGAGAGGAACGAAGCTGGAGCATTTTCTGGTTCAGGCAATGCAGATAGTTGCGCCCGGGCAGAAGGAGGGCGGTTTCTTCATCATGATTGGTCGAAAACCGGGGAATCGGTGAGGCGCATCCGCAACGTAGGTGTCTACCCTGCTCCCGGACCAGCGGGCCGCGCGAATATCGCCCGGATCTCCGCGATAGTAATGAAGCGCAGCCGCAGGGAAACGGCAAAATAAACCACCAGATACGCCAGCCCCGTTAATCCGAGCTCGATCACATTGTCCACGGCGATATTTCTTTCCAGAATATAAAGCGGAATACCCACAGCCAGGGCAAGACCGAGCCTCTTGCCGAGGCTCATCCACGGCATCAACCTGGAGAACGGCACCCCGAGCAGCTGGCCCGCTTTCATCATGTTCAATCCATTTCTCAGATAAACGACGATCACGGTGGCGGCGGGCACCCCCAACCTGCCGAACTGCAAGTACATGAGAACGCTCAGGATAATGTTGGCCACGAACGAGATCAGGTTTACTTTGAGCAGGAACGGGTTTTTCTTGAAGACCATGATAACGCCGCCCGTCTCCACCGTGGTTCTGAGAAACAGCAGCAGGTAGATCATGAAGACGGGGACGGCGGCGGCGTACGTTTCCCTGAACAGGATCGTGATAAAGGGTCTGGCCACTACTTCGAGGAGAACAAATATGGGAAAAAAGAGCGTCGCCGTCTTGAGCGTCGCCCGCTGCCACAACTCGAGGATTTCCCCATGTTTGCCTTCACTTTGCAGCTTCGCCATCAGAGGAAAGGTGATACTGGTGATCGAGGTCCGTATGATGCCTATAAAAGGAATCTGGAACGCCCCAATGGAGTAGATGGCGAACGCCTCTCGCCCGAGAGCCTTCGTTATGATGAATTTGTCCGTCTGCGTGAGCAGGAGAAGTACGATGGCCGCCATACCCAGGGGAAGGGCGTAGGAGAACTGCTCCTGAATCGAGTGTATGGAGACCTTGCTGAGGGACGGCCGGTAAACCCTCACCACATAAGCGAGCGAGAATATGAACTTCACGGCCGCAAAAAGGGTCAGCCCCCACACCAGGAGCGACACGTTCCGTGTGAAGTACGAGATGAGAATGACGGTGACGGCCTGGACCGTCGACGTCACCACCTGGTAACGCGCCTGGCGCTCCACCTGCTTTTCGGCGACGAACAGCGACTCCATATAATGCGATGTCATCATGAACAGGGTGAACAGGCACAGGTGCCAAAAGTACTCCTTCACCACACCACCGAGGCCCTCGCCGAGGACGGCGTGCAGAACGCCGTACACGCCCCAGGAAACCGTTCCCATTACGATAAGAAAGAGAACCGTTTGTGTCACATAGATGGATTTCTCGCGATGATCTCGCGCCCGGGGCAGGTAATAGAACAGGCTCTGGTCGAACGACATGATGAGCAGCGGAGATATGGTCTCGAAAAGGAGCCAGTATTGCCGGTAGATGCCGTAATCGTGCACGCTCAACGTGCGCACGTTGACCAGCGGAACAAAGAACATCGCCAGGTAGGCGGCGAACCGCCCTAGCGTGAGGATGCCGACCTGATAACTGAGGGTGCGGGCCAAGTACTCCAAATTCCCGGTTTGATGACGCGGACGAGTGTGCTCAGGAGCCGCCACTGCTCCTGAGTAAGTGCCCTAAGATACGCTAAATAAAGGACTTTTGCAATAAAAAAGAGGGCCCGCGTGTGTCACGCAGGCCCTCTTCGGCCAGATTCGAAAGCGAATGGTACGACAGGCTAGTCGGACCCGATACGCTTATCCCACTTGAGAATCGTCTTGTAGAGCTCGCGATTGGTCCTCGCGCCCTGGAATGCGTTCAAGAACTCCGGGGTCGAGCACAACCGCGCGATTCGCGCCAGGATCGAAATGTGAAACTCCGGCTTGTTCTCGTTGCCAATGACGAAGAAAACCGTCTTCACCCGTCCGTCCCCGTTGGTCGTGAACGGTACCGAGCGCTTCAACGACACGGCGCCGATGATCGGGTGATCGAGGTCGGACATGAACGCGTGCGGAATGGCGACGCCGCCACCAACGATGGTGGGCGCCTGGCGTTCCCGGTGCTGGAGACGTTCCAGAACCTCATCCGCCAACAGCGTCTTGTTCTTCTTGGTAACGAGTTTCGCGAATCTCTGGAAGAGCCGATCCTTGTTCTGTACGATGATCCCTGTCACGCACAGCGCCGGATCGAGATACTCGACCAACTCCTGCGACATCTTCTTCCGTGTCTTCTTCTTTTTATGCGCAGCCGGCAGCGTCGCACGGCGCATAAAGCCCTTGCCTGTCCTCTCTTTCAGCGCTTCTCTCAGTTCGGCATAATCCTCCGGCGCCAGTCCGCTGTGCATTGCAACAGACATGAATTCAGCGGCTTCGGGGGTTGCGCGCAGAAACTCGAGTAGTTCTGGATGAATCTGGCGAGCGGTACCGAGCAAATACCCGTCGGAAACGCCGAGCATCTCGGCCACCTGAACGATGCGGGCCTTGGGGATCTTGTGTTGCCTGCCCGCTTCAATCTGGCTCAAGAACGCGGGCGAAACGCCCAGCTTCTTTGCCAGCTTTCTCAAACTAATTCCCTTGGCCTGTCTCAAGAGCCGAATAGTCGGCCCGAAGGCGATGCCTTGCATTGGTGCCCCTTTCTGTTTTGGAAGCATGCTCAAACGTACACTGAACGATTAAACAAGAAAAGTCAAGGCGATAAATGTCAAGAATACTCAAAAAAAATGTTTTTTGGTAAGCGGGTGCTTATCTTTCCGCTCTACTCCTGCTGCAGGGCCACGTGCGCGAAGACCTTGGCGTCGTCCAGCATGGCGGAAATTCTGCAGTACTCATCCGGCGCATGCGCGTTTTCGTCCTGCGTGGCCCAGATAGCACAAGGATAGCCGGCTTCCCTGAAGTACTTACCAACAGTGCCGCCGCCAATACCCATCGGCTTCGGCTTACGGCCGCGAAGTGCCTCCACCGCCCTGGTTATCGCCAGAGCCACCGGTGCGTCGTGCGCAGTGGGCGGTGCGGCGGATTCCATCTGGGGATGTTCCATGGCGATCGTGACGTTGAACCGTTTTTCCGTTTCGCGAACAAATTCCGCTATGGCATCGATCACATCGGACAGCTGGTACTTGGGTAAGACACGGGAATCCAGGTAGAACACGTCCTCGCCGGGAATCGTGTTCACGTTGGGCACATTGGCGTCCTTCCGTGTCGGCTCGAACGTCGATATCGGCGGGTCAAACAGCTCGTCCCGGTCGCCGAACTTTTCGTACAGCGTATCGAGGCGCGTTACCAGGTAACAGGCCGCCTTGTGCGCGTTCACACCCTTTTCTGGCGTTGAAGCGTGCGTCTGCTTGCCGCTCGTGTGGAACCGGACCCAGAGGATACTCTTTTCGGCCACCTCGACCATCGTGCCTTTGGAGTCGCCCGCATCCGGGATGATAATGAGATCGTCCTTGGAGAACAGGTCCTTCTCGTTCTCGAGGAGATACTGAACGCCGTGTACGCTGCCCGTTTCCTCGTCGGCGCACAGGATGAGGCCGAAGGGAACATGGGGCGACATCCCTGTCTCTAGCAAGGCCTTCGCCGTCAGCAGTGAGGACACCATTCCCTGCTGGTTGTCTTCGGTGCCGCGGCCAATGACCTTGTCTCCGTCGACCCGCACCGTCCATGGGTCGCCCGTCCATTTCCTGAGATCCCCGGGCGGAACCACGTCCATGTGGGTCATGATCCACAGCCGCGGCGACTCGACTTTGCCGGGCAGCACGGCGACCAGGTTGGGCCGGTAGCCGCACGGGACCCTCTTGTCCGGCGCGTTGTACTGGCGGATGTCCTTGATACCGATACCCTCGAGATAGGATTTGAGGTATTTCGCCTTGGCGTCCTCACCTTGACCCTCGTTCTCCGGCCCGAGGGCCGGTAGCTTGCACAGTTCGGTCTGCAGGTGTATCGCTTCCTTCTCGTAGCCGTCGATCGCGTTGAGCAAGCGCTTCAGCGCGGATTCGTTCATGCTTGGTTCCCCGTCCTGGTCAAATGAAATGTCGTCGCCGAAGGTCCCCGTGCCGCCGATCGCTCAAGAAACCCACTCTATCATCCCACCCTTGCGCATTTGTTCAAGAAACGTCCCCAGGCGATCATACACGGGCTCGATGCGCCCGCCGAATCGCTCGTGCAACGTAGCACCGATCTCCCGAACGGAGCGGCGGCCGTCGCACAGGCGCCACACGGACGCCCCGACGTCGTCGAGGTGAAGGCGGACGGGTTTCTGGTTTAGAAACTGCTTCAAAACCCTGTTGATCGCACTGTTGCCGTACCGCGGCAGCAGTATGTCCACGGTCCCGTCAGCGCGTTCTTCGAACAGCCGCTTCTGGCGGGGAACGAGTTCGTAGAAATTCAGGGTTTGCTTGGCCATAGGTACGCTAACTGCTTGTCACCGGGCTGGTGATCCCTAGCGCCGGCCCGCGAATGCCGCCTTCAGCGGCGACCGGATGAGCACCCATGCCAGAATGGCGAAAATCACCAGTCCAAACCACGGGTTCGGAGTCAACGCGAAGAGCGGCTGCGCTTCTGCCTCGGCGCTGGGATCTGAGAGCGCCCGGCCCAGGACCACGAACGCCAGAATCACCGCCATGAGCGATTCCCCGGCAATCAACCCCGAAGAGATGAGCACACCGGTGTTCTCCGCCTTGCGTACGCTTCCTTCATCGGCGTTTCGCTTGCGGAGCGCCCGGTCCATGAAGTGGCGGATGATTCCCCCGACAAAGATCGGCGCCGTCGCTGTAAACGGCAGGTACATGCCCACCGCGATGAGCATCGGAGACGGCGCTTTGAGCATGATCAGCGCCCCCGCCATGAGCATCCCCACGATGACCAGGGGCCAGGCCATATCACCGCCCACGATTCCCTTGGCCATGAGCGCCATCAACCCGGCCTGCGGCGCCGGCAGCAGGTCGCTGCCGATCGTGTACACTTCGTGCAACGCGCTTATCGCAAGCGCCAGGAAAAGCGCCGCAAACACCACGCCGATCAGCTCGGCGATTTCCATCTTGCGGGGCGATCCTCCGAGAATGTACCCCACTTTGAGATCCTGCATCATGTCCCCGGCGATGCCCGCAGCGCAGCAGATCACCCCCGAAATACCCAGCACCGCCATAATCCCCTTGGGCCCGGTTATCTTCAAGGCGACCATAATAATGGCCGCGATGAGCAGCGTACTCAACGTGAGCCCGCTGATGGGGTTGTTCGACGACCCGATCAGTCCCACCAGGTAACCGGCAACCGCCGCGAAGAGGAATCCAAGAATCAACATGACAATGGTCAGGAGAACCGATCCGACTGCCGACCCGCTGAAGTAATAGTAGAGAACCAGCATGGGAACGGCCAACAGCCCGATCCCCGTGAACACCCGTTTGAAATCGAGGTCGGTGTCCAGCCGGCTGAGGACTCCCCCACCCTCTTTGGAAGTCTTCAAATCGCCTATCGCTTTCGAAATGCCACCGATGAGCGACTTCCTGAGCCCCCACAGTGTGTAGAATGCGGCCACGATCATGGTACCGACAGCCAGCGGCCGTATCTGGTTGGTCCACACTTCGTTGGTGACCGTCGTCCAGTCGCTCGATGCCGCGAGCGCCTTGAGCCCGGGATTGAGAAAAACCGCCAGGGGCACCAGCAGCCACCAGCCAAACACCGCTCCGGCAAAGAGCACCGTGGCGACACGCATGCCGACGATGAAACCGACTCCGGTCAGCGCCGGAGACGCGGACGGAGTCTGGAACAGAATGCCGCCACTGTACGTAAAGTTCTGACCCACGAGTTCGATCTTTGAGGACGAAAACTTGAAGAACTTCGAGAGGCTGTCACCCACCAGCGTGACGCCGTAGCTGTTGTGCAGGATTTCCCACAGGCCCGCAAACCCCATGGCCGAGAAAACGTACGCCGCGCCGGTTGCGCCGCCCTGTCCGGCTTTGACGATCTCTGATGCGGCGACACTCTCCGGAAACGGCAGCGTCGCGTCCTCGACCATCGTGCGCCTGAGCACGATGATGAAGAGTACACCGAGCGTACCACCCACCAACATGATCAACGTCGAATCCCGGTAGTGGAGGGTATCCCACACGCCCGAGAGCACAAATGCCGGCAGGGTAAAAATCGCGCCCGCGACCAGCGCTTCACCGACCGACGCGGTTGTTCGCGCGATGTTCTCTTCCAGAATGGTCGCCTTGAACGGACGCAGCGCGGCCATCGCAACTACCGCTGCCGGAAAGATGGCCGATACCGTAATACCCGCTCGCATGCCGAGATAGGCATTGGCGGCACCCAGAACCAGGGCCATAAGAACGCCGAGCACCATCGCTTTGAGGGTAAGCTCGGCCATACTTGTCTCTTCGGGAACGTAGGGTTTGAAGGGTGCTTTCTCCATCGCTCCTCCCCCGTTTCATAATGTGCGGATTTCTGGGTGTGCCGCCCGGCGGGAAAATCTCACAAGTTGAATTATACTAATGTGTTATTTACCAGTGAACACACCTGAAGTCAAGCAAAAACGAAAACGGAGGACCTCCGAGGGTGCAGGATTCATGGGGGAGGTTGTGGGGTCGTTAGCGAGGATTTTCAAGAAAAAAGACAGCGCACCGCTCTAGTTATCGCCCACTCTGCCTTTTCAAGCGGCGCACTGCCTATTTCTGAAAGTCAGCACCCGGGTCTACGGTCAGGTAAGGAGATTTCTGAAGGCGCTGAGTAATTCGTCCTTTGGTCGCCGCCCCATAGAGAAGCTTACACAAAAATGCTAGGATTCTCGTCCGGCGACGACTAATCTTCCAAAGAATCTGATTTTACGGGAGTTGCAGGCCCGAAAAATTTTCGATCAGAGACCCTTTACCGGACAAAATGCCCGCCATGAATCTCCTCCGAAAGTATATCACAAAGTACACCCGATGGCTGCACCTACAATGGCCCGCGGGCCACGTCGAGCGGCTGCCGCTGGCAGGTGACGACGGAACTACAAATATTCCCGGCGCTTACGTTGTCGGCGATCTTCGGGGCGTCCCTCTGCTCAAATTCTCGGCGGACAGTGGCGCGCGCGCCGTCGCGCATATTGTTGCGGATACGGCGTTTCAAACCGAGCGAAAGTCGGGTGCAGGTCCGGAGGGTGTCTGCGACCTAGTGATTATAGGCGCCGGCGTCTCCGGCATGGCCGCCGCCGTGGAGGCCCGGAAGGCCGGGCTGGATTTTCGCATCCTCGAGTCCTCAGAGCCCTTCTCGACCGTGGTCAACTTTCCCAAGGGCAAGCCCATCTACACTTACCCCAAGGACATGACGCCGTACGGCGATCTCCAGATGTCGGCCAAGATCAAGGAGACGCTCGTGGAAGAGCTTCACGCACAAACCGTCGCCAAGGGCATTACGCCGCTGCCCATCCATGCGGAATACGTGCGTCGCAAGGGCAAACAGCTCGAAGTGGTGGTCACCGGAGGGGACAACTTGTTGTGCCGGCGGGCCATCTGCGCGTTGGGCCGCAGCGGAAATTTCAACCGGCTGGGCGTGCCGGGCGAAGACCTCGACAAGTGTTACAACAGGCTCCACGACCCCAAGGATTTTTGCGGAACGGACGTTGTCATCGTGGGCGGTGGCGACACCGCCCTGGAGACGGCGATCGCGCTGGCGCAGTGCGGATCCAAAGTGACCATCTCGTACCGCAGGGAGGAGTTCTCGCGGCCGAAGCCGGAGAATATCGAGATGATCGAGCGCCTGAGAGATGATCCGGGTGCCGACGTGGCTGTAGAGAATCCCACCAGCGAGCGGGTAACCACCGCGGCAGGCCGGTTTCTCGGTGCCCACCGGCAGCCGGGCGGCCTCGAACTCCGCATGAAGAGTACGGTCAAGGAAATCCGTGAAAAGGAAGTGGTAATCGCAGGCGCAGATGGCGAGACGGAAACCATCGCCAACGACGTCGTCTTTTGCATGATCGGCCGCGAGGCGCCGCTCGATTTCTTCCGGCGCAGCGGCATACGCATCGCCGGCGAGTGGACCCGCGGGGCCATGCTGGCGTTCGCCGGTTTCGTCCTGTTCTGCATCGCCCTCTACAACTGGAAATCCGGGGGTGCACTCAGCAACCTCTTCTACGCGAAAAACTGGTTCCCCTTTTCGCTGACCTCGACCTTTGCCGACGCGGTGGCCAATCCGAAATCGTTCCTGGGAACGGTTATGATCTCGGCGTCCGGTCCCTCGTTCTGGTATACGCTGGCCTACTGCACACTCGTCGTCGTCTTTGGGTTTCGGCGCATCGAGCGCCGCAAGACGCCGTACATCAAGGTACAAACCCTGACCCTGATGGCGATCCAGGTGATTCCGCTTTTCTTACTGCCGGAAATCATCCTGCCCCTGCTCGACAAGCACGGCTTGTTGTGGCGGCCGCTGGCGGACGGCATGTTTCCCGTCGTCGATTACGGGCACGGCCGCGAGTTCTGGCGTGCGTACGGGCTAATCCTGGCCTGGCCGCTCAACGTCTATAACGTGTTCACCGACTCGCCGCTCACGTGGTGGTTGGTCATCGCCTTCGTGCAGACCTTCGTGATCATACCGGTCATGATTTATTTCTGGGGTAAAGGGGCGTACTGCGGATGGATATGCTCGTGCGGCGCCCTGGCGGAAACACTTGGAGACACCCACCGTCACAAGATGCCCCACGGACCGCGCTGGAATCGTCTCAACCTGATCGGCCAGGTCGTCCTGCTTGTCGCAGTCGCTATTCTGGTCCTGCGTATCTACGGCTGGATCTTTCCCGGTCCTGTGGTGGACGGCATTTTTCACGTGCTCAAGGAACGGTACAAGTGGATTGTCGATGTCTCCCTGGCGGGGGTCATCGGCTACGGGGTCTACTTCTGGTACAGCGGTCGCGTCTGGTGCCGCTTCATGTGTCCGTTGGCCGCATTGATGCATGTCTACGCGCGTTTCAGCCGCTTTCGTATCTTCGCCGACAAGAAAAAGTGCATCTCCTGTAACGTTTGCACTTCCGTATGCCACCAGGGTATTGATATCATGAACTTCGCCAACAAAGGCCTGCCGATGGAGGACCCGCAATGCGTGCGCTGCTCTGCCTGCGTGCAGAGCTGCCCCACGGGCGTTCTAACATTCGGCCGGGTCGACGCGAGCGGTCGCGTGACTCATACCGATCGCCTGGCTGCCAGCCTCGTGCAGGTTCGCGAAGACTAATCGAAGATTACGTACGGACCACTGAATTCTGCCCAAATAAGGAGTGAACCTTGCTGTCGAAGAAGATTGAAAAAGCGATTAACCAACAAATGAACCAGGAATTGCTGTCATCCTACATTTACCTGTCGATGTCCGCCTACTTTGACCGTAGCAACCTCGATGGATTCGCCCATTGGATGCGCCTGCAAGCGCAGGAGGAGCTGGGACATTCGATCAAGCTCTTTGACTATGTTCTCGAGCGTGAGGGCAACGTAGAACTCGCCGCGGTCGCGGCGCCGGCGGCGAAGTGGAACTCCCCTCTCTCCGCCTGCCAGGAAGCGCTCAAGCACGAAAGGGCGAACACCACCCAGATCAACGAACTCATGAATCTGGCGTTCGAGGAGAACGATCACGCCACCCGCGTGTTCCTGCAGTGGTTCGTCGAGGAGCAGGTCGAAGAGGAATCCAGCGCGACCCGTCTGATGGAGAAGGTCAAGCTGATCGAGGGTGACAACGGCGCCATGTTCATCCTCGACCAGGAACTCGGCAAGCGTACGCTCACCGGTGAGAAGTAGTGCGGGCTGGGAATGGTTTCCGGCCGGCGTCCGCTTCGCTCGGCTACCCCGCCACGCGGGGCGTCGCTCGCTCCTGCGCAACGGTCCGTCAACAATCCCCAGCCCACACTACTCGTTTCCGCGAACGCGCCGGAGACGAATCAAGGCGGTACCGCCAGGTTCGTCTACGCCCCCCGGCCCTTGATAATCTCTTCGAAGAAGTCGTTGCCTTTGTCGTCGATGACGATGAACGCGGGAAAATCCTTGACCGTGATCTCCCAGATGGCCTCCATGCCCAGCTCTTCGAACTCGACCACCTTGACGTCGGTGATGTTGTCGTGCGCGATAATCGCGGCGGGACCGCCGATCGATCCCAGGTAGAACCCGCCGTACTTCTTGCACGCCTCCTTTACCACGGGCGAGCGGTTCCCTTTCGCCAGCATGACCAGCGATCCACCGAGCTTCTGAAACCCCTCGACGTAGGCGTCCATTCGGCCCGCCGTCGTCGGGCCGAAACTGCCCGAGTGATAGCCCTGCGGTTTTTTCGCCGGTCCGGCGTAGTAGACGGGGCGGTCTTTGAAATACTGCGGCAGGCCCTTGCCGCTCTCGACGCGCTCGCGGAGTTTGGCGTGCGCGAGATCGCGCGCGACGACGAGCTTGCCACTCAGTAGCAGGAGCGTCTTGATGGGATAATTGCTGAGCTCGGCGCAGATCTCCGCCATCGACCGGTTCAGGTCGACAGCCACCGCCTTGCCGGGCTCGACCTTGCCCGGTTCCGGCAAAAAGCGGCCCGGTTCCGTGTCCAGCTGTTCGAGAAATATGCCGTCCGATGTAATCTTGCCGAGAATGTTCCTGTCGGCACTGCAGCTCACACCCAAGCCCACCGGCAGCGACGCACCGTGGCGCGGCAGCCGGACGACCCGAACGTCGTGCGCGAAATACTTGCCGCCGAACTGGGCGCCGATGCCCGTCTCCTGCGCGAGCTTGAAAACGACCTCTTCCATCGCCATATCGCGAAAGGCGCTGCCGTGGCTGCCTCCTTCGGTGGGAAGATCGTCCAGATAACCGGCCGAGGCCAGTTTCAGCATCTTCATCGTGTTTTCCGCGGAGGTGCCACCGATGACCAGCGCCAGGTGGTACGGCGGACAGGCGGCCGTCCCCAGTGTGATGAGCTTCTCCCGTACGAAGTTCGGCAGGCGCTCCGGGTCGAGAATGGCCTTGGTCTCCTGGTAAAAGAACATCTTGTTCGCCGAGCCCCCACCCTTGGCCAGGAACAGCAATGAATACTCGCCCCCCGGCACCGCCTGGATATCGATCTGCGCCGGCAGATTGGTCCCCGTGTTGACCTCTTCGTACATCGACACCGGCGACATTTGCGAGTAGCGCAGGTTCTCGTCCGCGTAGGTCCGGAAAATCCCCCTGCTCAAGGCCTCCTCATCGCTGAAGTCGGTCCACACCCTTTGGCCCTTCATGCCGAACACGATGGCTGTTCCCGTATCCTGGCAGCTCGGCAGGACCCGTTCCGCCGAGATCACCGCATTCTTCAGCAGGGTCAGGGCGACGTAGCGGTCGTTGGGTGACGCCTCGGGATCGTCGAGTATCCGCGCCAGTGATTGCAGGTGGTGCGTGCGGTAGTAGTAGTTGATGTCGCTCATTGCCGCCCTGGCGAGCTCGGTCAACGCCTCCGGCCGGACTTTGAGAATCGTTTGTCCCTCGAACGTCGCCGTCGACACGTGATCGCTCGTCAGCAGCCGGTACTTCGTGGTGCCCTTCTTCTTCTCGTAGAGGGGCTTGTAAAAAAAATCTGTCATAATCCTCATCCCCCATCGTGGTAAAGCCTGTTCACAGTGTCATTATAGCCAACCCGGCCCACTCGCGGAAGCATGAAAAATATGGCGTAATGGCGTCCCGTTTCTCTCTTTGCGCGGGTACGGCCGGAGCCACTCATCCCTGGTGTGGCGGCGACACAGCACGCCGTGCGCCCCCACTTGCGCCTCCGTTTGGTTTCGTGTTTAATAAGGGAAGCCTCGTCCGGTAAAAATGTGAAAGGAGCTCACATGCGTGTATTCTCCCGGCGGCCGGTTTTTGCGGCGGCATTGGCATCACTCTGTATCGCTGCCGGCGCATCGAAAGCCCCGGCAAAATCACTCACCTTCGAAGACTTCATCTCCCTCGGACGTGTTTCCGACCCCCAGATATCGCCCGACGGCCGGCACGTGGCGTTCGTCGTCAACTACCAGAGTATGAAAGAAAACAGCGGCAACAGCGACATTTACCTGGTACCGATGAGGGGTGGGGCCGCCCGCAGGCTGACCCAGAGTCCCAAGTCGGATACGCACCCACGCTTTTCGCCGGATGGCAAGTGGATCGCTTTTACCTCCTCGCGTAGCGGTAAATCGCAAGTCTGGGTACTGCCCACGCGTGGCGGCGAGGCCCGCCAGGTGACCGATCTCTCCACGGGCGCGTCCAATCCGGAATGGACCCCCGACGGCAGCTACATCATCTTTACGTCGAGCGTATACCCCGACTGTCCCGACGATGACTGTAACAAGAAACGTGATGAGGACCTGGAGTCGAGCAAGGTCAAAGCGCGTATCTACGACCATCTGCTCTACCGCCACTGGGACCACTGGCGGGATGAAAAGAAACGTCACGTTTTCAAGGTTTCGTCCGACGGTGAAGACGTCAAGGACCTCACGCCGGGGGACGTGGCTTACCCCACGTTTACGTTGGGAAGCAGCCACGACATCGCCATCTCGCCCGACAGCGGGGAACTCTGCATAACAGCCAACCCTGGCGACAATTTAGAGCGCAACATCAATAATGACCTTTTCGTTCTCAATCTCGAGGACGGGGCGATGAAAAAGATTACCCAGAGCGAGGCCAACGACAACCATCCCGTGTACTCGCCGGACGGCCTCTACGTCGCGTACCGGGCCATGAAACGGCCCAACTTCGAGGCCGACCAGTACCGCCTGCTGCTCCACGAGCGCAGGTCGGGCGACGTCATCGACGTGGGAGCGGATCTCGCCGACCGGCTCGACCGTTCGGTCGGCAGCATCACATGGGCGCCGGATAGTCGCAGCATCTATGTCACCTGCAGCGATGCCGGTTACAATTCGCTTTACCGGATCGACATCCGCTCGAAAAAAGCCAAGCAACTCACGCGCAAGATGTACGTGGCGTCGCCGCGGATAAGCCGGAGCGGCAAGACGATGGTCTTTCTCAGGCAGAGCTCGAGCGTGCCCTACGAGGTATACCGCGCAGACCGGAACGCAACGAAGTTCGACAGGCTCTCGCACGTCAATGACGAGATCCTCGCGTCGATCGAAATGAACCCGCTCGAGGAGTTCACGTTCACCGGTGCCGAGGATGCCCGCGTGCAGGGGTTTATCCTCAAGCCGCCGGGGTTCGACGCCGGTCGCAAGTACCCCCTCGTGTTCCTCATCCATGGGGGTCCCCAGGGAGCCTGGCGCGATGGGGTCAGCTACCGCTGGAGCTTCCAGATGTTCGCGGCGCAGGGTTATGTGGTCGTGGCTGTCAATCCGAGAGGCAGCACCGGTTTCGGTCAGAAGTTCACCGACGAAATCTCCACCGACTGGGGCAACAAGGTCTACACCGACTTGATGAACGGTCTTGATTTCGTGCTGGAAAATTATTCCTTCATCGATAAAGAGCGTATCGCCGCCGCCGGCGCATCCTTCGGCGGGTACATGATCGCCTGGATCGCCGGGCACACCGATCGTTTCACATGTTTGATCGATCACGACGGCGTTTACAATTTGACCAGTTTTTATGGGACCACCGAAGAGTTGTGGTTTCCCGAGTGGGATTTCGGCGGCGTTCCGTGGGAAGACCGGGAGAAATATCGCGAGTACTCGCCCCACAACTACGCGCAGAACTTCAAGACGCCGATGCTGGTGATACACGGTGGCAAGGACTACCGCGTCGATCTGTCCGAGGGGCTGCAGCTTTTCACCGCGCTGCAGCGCAAAGGAGTCCCGTCGAAGCTGCTCTATTTTCCCGACGAAGGCCACTGGGTGTTGAAACCCCACAACGCCGAGCTCTGGTGGAGAACGGTGCACGAGTGGCTGGCCGAGTGGTTGGAGTAGTCGCTACACTTCTCGAATCGGCGTGCGCGTCCGGCTGTGTAGCGAGTCAGGATTCGAAGTCGCCGCCCCCGTGCGCGCGACTCGATCGCAGACGCGGAACCTCATGTTTCGCGTGAATGTATAAACGAGTGTGCCCCGGCCTGGGCACACAAACACCGCCCCTTGTGGAGGAGATATGAATATCAGATCCGTAGTATCCGGTCTGGTTGTGGTCATGCTTGTGGGAATAGCGTACACGGACGTGACGAGGGCGAGCGTCGCACCGGAGACGTTGCAGCAGAAGGACAAACCCCCAGTGCCGCCCGGGGTCAGTCCCGCGCGTCCGGATATTGAGCCGCCCGACATAGATGGCAACTGGTACTGCCATCAGTGCCAGAGCAACTACCCGTTTCCGAAACGGCATTACAAGGAAAAAAACCACCGGCCGATGCTGATGCCGCAGGCGGGCAAGGCGTATGAGAAGGCCCGGCGGCACCGAAAAGAGCGAGGCGGCATTGCGGCCGATCGCCTGTTGCGACGTGCCCAGGTACTCGAGCTCACCGGGGACCAGGTGTCACACCTCAACGAGCTCGCTTATCAAACGAAGAAAAGGATGATCGACCTTCGCGCCAAACTGCAGAAGGAACAGCTGGAACTCGAGCACCTGATGCAGAGCGGCACCGAGGACATGACGCGCATCCGCAGACAGCTAAACCTGGTGGCAAAAAAGCGGGTCGATCTCCAGCAAGCGCGAATCGCTCACTGGTTCGAAGCGAAGAAGGTCCTGAGCGACGAGCAGCGCGAGATGATCAAGACCGAACACCCGCGCCTGGATCGGTTAGTGGATTAGGCCGATGCGGTGAGATGGGTCGAACTCCCCGGAAACGGCGTGCCTCGCCCGGGTTGCTTCAGGGTTCTGTGCTGGACGCGTTCCGCGTGTCAATCCTTCGAGCGTGGGGCCGGTTCGTTGGGTGTCCCTCTCAGGTCGAGCTTGACGACCTTGAACTCCCGATAGTCACCCTGGTTCTTGTCCGCCTTTTTCTCGCAGTATTCGAGGACGGCGCCGGGTTGAAACCGGCTTGATCTCAAGAACAGCCTGGACTGCAGACCGATCAGGTCGTGGAAAAGCAGGCTTTGCTTGATGTCTTCTACGATGTCTTCGGGCTCACCCACCGGTGCGCGACCATAGATCACGCGTGACTCGCCTTCGTACACGCAGGCGTACCAGTTCAAATCAGACATACCTATCAGAGCTCCTGTTCATTCATAAGCATAACCTTTTCAGCCTACTTTGTGAAGCTTTTGCCGGTTTGGCGCAGCTGGGCGCAAACTTGACAAAAATCAAATTTTAAGAGTGATCGGCTATCCTGCACCACCCCCTTCGCGGGGTGCCGCCCGAAGACAAACCCCGAAGCCAGCCTCACACGCCCTGCTGGAACTCCTTCCACCGCTTCTCAAGCGAGCTGTCCTTCATCGTGTCCATCAGGTAGTCGACGTAGTCACCCGCGCGCGCACCCGTCTTGCGCCCCGTCATCACCAGCTTCTTCTCGTAGTTGCCACAGATGTCCAACGCCATTTCCAGACGGCCGGCAGCCTCATCCCGGCCGATGTGGCGCAGCAGCATCGCGCTCGCGCGGATCATGCTCGACGGATCGGCGTACTGCTCGCGGCCTTCCTTGACCATGCGCGGCGCCGAGCCGTGAATCGCCTCGAACATCGAGTAGCGCTTGCCGATGTTCGCGCTGCCCGCCGTGCCTACACCCCCCTGAAACTCGGCCGCCTCGTCGGTCAAGATGTCACCGTATAGATTCGGCAGCACCATGACCTTGAAATCAGCGCGCCGCTTGGTATCCACGAGTTTGGCCGTCATGATATCGATGTACCAGTCGTCGAACTCGATCTCCGGGTACTCTGTGGCGATCTCCTGCGCGATACTGAGGAACTTTCCGTCTGTGGTCTTGACGACGTTGGCTTTGGTCACAGCGGTCACGCGCTTGATCCCGTTCTTCTTGGCATACTCGAAGGCCAGCCGCACGATGCGCTGCGTACCCTGCGTCGTCGTCACGGTAAAGTCGATCGCGAGATCGTCGGTCACGTTTGTGCCCGAGCTACCCAGGACGTAGGCGCCCTCGGTGTTTTCCCGGAAAAACATCCAGTCGATTCCCTCACTTGGCACTTTCACCGGCCGCACGTTGGCAAAAAGGTCGAGGTACCGGCGCAGCGATACATTGCACGATTCAATATTGGGCCACGGGTCACCCTTGCGTGGCGTGGTCGTCGGGCCCTTGAGAAGGATGTGATGGGTCTTGATCTCTTCGAGGACGTCATCCGGGACCGACTGGTCCTTGGCGGCACGGTTCTCAATCGTCAGCCCATCGATGACCTTGAAAACCACCTGGCCTTCCCGTAGTTCCTTCTCCAGCAGAAACTCCAACACACGCTGCGCGTGTTCGGCGATGTATGGGCCGATCCCGTCGCCCCCGAGAATCCCGATCTTTATCGCATCCAGCTGACCGAAATCGATCCACTCGTCCTCCGTCTTCATGCGCTCGATTCGCTCGAGCTGCTCGCGAACGACACCGGCAAAATGTTCCTTGGCTTCTTCAATTACGCCCACAATCGCCTCCCTGTGAAATACAGATAAATACCTGTGTTTTATATAGATATGGACAAGTGAAAACTGTTACTTGGTATCCTATCCTATAATATAGAGTAGCGATTCGCAACGAAATTATGTCGTGAACAGCGGACCCGTGGTGGTCCGTCGCGGCGATGACGTACCCATTTGGCGGGAGCGCGGCAGGCTGCTCGGCCGCGGCGGCCGAAGAGCTCCACAGCGGCACCGATAGTTTGGGGGTTGACACCGCAGGCCGGATCGCTTACACTTGATACATATCAAAGGTTTGAAATGAAGAAGAGTCTGTCAGAATCGATGGTTTATCCGCGCTCCAATTTTTATTGGTGGTGGCACTATATGACATCCACCCCGGAGTGTGGGAAAGCGCCTTCTGGCAACCGCTGATCGAAAAAAGACAACATCGCAACGGTCTGCGACCCACTTCCGGAGAAGGAAGTGGGTTTTTTTGTTTTTTTGAAGTCCGGAGGAATCGTCAATGCTGACCCCATCGTTGCAGGAGTTCTTGACACTGTCTGAAGAAGGCACGTATCCGCCGCTGCGTCGCCGCATCCCGGCGGATCTGGAGACCCCCGTCTCCGTCTTCCTGAAGCTGAAGAAGGACGGGGCGATATTCCTCCTGGAAAGTGTGGAGAGAGGGATTCAGGTCGGCCGCTACTCGTTTATCGGCATCTCCCCCATCGCAACCATCAAGTTGCAGGGCGGTACGGTAGCGGTCAAGAGAGGTACCCAGAGCACGGAGTTCGCCCTGGGTGACAGGGATCCCCTCTCCATTCTACGTGAGGAACTCAGGCGCTCCCCCATAGTGCATTCCGAAGACATCCCCGGCCCGATCGGCGGTGCCGTGGGTTACCTGTCGTACGACCTGGCCCGGTATTTCGAGAAGCTACCCGAACCGGAACGCAACGCGCTGGGACTTCCCGACTACTACTTTCTCGTTCCCTCGGCGGTCGTCATCTTCGACCACGTAAAGAGTGAGATCGAGATCGTGGCGCTACCGGAGGGCGAGGACGCAGAAGCGGCATACAACGCCGCCAAAGCGCAGGCGGACACAATCTACCAGGCGCTCGCGTCTCCCCTGGAGATTCGCAACGGCTCGAGCGGCGCCGCATCGTCCGCGACGACCGAATCCTCCAACATGACCGAGGACAACTTCAAGAGTATCGTGGAGAACGCCAAGGAATACATCCTCTCCGGGGACGCATTTCAGATTGTTCTCTCCCAGCGGATCGAAGGCCGAACCACGACGACGCCCTTCCAGATCTACCGGGCGCTTCGCATTCTAAACCCGTCGCCCTACATGTTCTTTGTCGACTTCGGAGAATTCCAATTGATCGGATCGTCGCCCGAGGTTCTGGTCAAGCTCGAGAAAGACCGCGCGACGCTCAATCCGATTGCCGGCACGCGACCGCGTGGCGAGAACACCGCCGAAGATGAGGCGCTAGAGAAGGAACTCATTACCAGCGAGAAGGAACGTGCCGAGCACGTCATGCTGGTGGACCTGGGGCGCAACGACCTTGGCCGTGTTTGTGAAATGGGAAGTGTGGTGACGGAATCGCTCATGCAGGTCGAAAAATACTCGCACGTCATGCACCTCGTCTCGCGCATCACCGGCAAACTCAACCCCGGCCTCGACGGCTTCGACCTGGTGCGGGCGGCGTTTCCCGCCGGCACATTGAGCGGGGCTCCCAAGATCCGCGCCATGGAAATCATCAGCGAACTGGAGGCCGAAAAGCGCGGACCGTACGGCGGCGCCGTCGGTTACTTCGGACCGCAGGGCGACGTGGACTTGTGCATCACCATTCGTACCATCGTCATGATCGGTGACCGCTACTACGTGCAGGGCGGCGCCGGCATCGTCGCCGATTCGGACCCGGCCGCGGAGTTCCATGAAACTCTGG
Source organism: Candidatus Krumholzibacteriia bacterium (assembly GCA_036478295.1). Lineage (GTDB taxonomy): Bacteria > Krumholzibacteriota > Krumholzibacteriia > WVZY01 > WVZY01 > JAZGDW01. Next base: position 15,532 of record JAZGDW010000106.1, on the reverse strand, counting down.
ACAAGATACAGGCGCTCCGCAAAGCGGTTGTGATCGCCGAGAAAGGACTGTAGCCGTGCACCTCTTGATCGACAACTACGATTCGTTTACCTACAACATCGCGCAGGCGCTGGGCGAGTTGGGAGAAACGTTCGAGGTGTTCCGTAATGATGCCATCGACGTCGAACGGGCGAGATCGCTCGAGCCGCATTCCATCATCATCTCGCCGGGTCCCGGTCGCCCGGAGGACGCGGGCGTATCGATAGAGCTGATCCGTAGTTTCTACGAGACGACACCGATCCTCGGCATCTGTCTCGGTCACCAGTGCATCGTCGCCGCCTTCGGTGGACCGATCGATCGCGCCGACCGCGTCATGCACGGAAAAGTATCCAAGATCTACCACGACAGCCGCACGCTCTACGAGGGGTTGTCCAATCCTTTTCCGGCGACCCGGTACCACTCGCTGATCGCGCGCGAGCACCAGCTGCCCGAGGTGCTCGAGGTATCGTCCTACACCTCGGACGGCGAGATCATGGGAGTGCGGCTCAAGGGACGGCCGGTCGAAGGCGTCCAGTTTCATCCCGAGTCGATTCTGACCCCGGAAGGCAACAGGCTGCTGGCGAATTTTATCCAGACGACGGTTTCGACACCGGGCAAAGCGCGCGAGAAGTCACCGTAGAAATATGAAAGAGCAGGTTCGCAATATGGACACCAAAGCAGTCTTGAACCAGTTGATCGCCGGACAGGACCTGACGCGCGATGACGCGGCCGGACTCATGAACTCGATCATGTCGGGTGAGCTGAGCGCCGTGCGTGCGGCGGCCATTCTCACCGCGCTGCGCATGAAGGGCGAGACCATCGACGAGATTACCGGCTTTGTTTCCGCCATGCGGGAAAAAGCCGTGCGCATCACGCCGCGGAGCGAGGGTGTCATCGACACCTGTGGTACGGGCGGCGACGCGCGCCATACGTTCAACATTTCCACGACCACGGCGTTTGTGGCGGCGGGAATGGGCATCCCGGTGGCCAAGCATGGTAACCGCGCCGTCTCGTCGCGGTGCGGGAGCACGGACGTACTCGAAGCGCTCGGTATCAACCTCGACCTCAGCCCCGACGCCGTGACCGAGCTGATCGACCGCGTGGGTCTCGGTTTCCTTTTCGCGCCCCATCACCATCCGGCGATGAAACACGTCGCCCCCGTACGAAAGGAACTGGGCACGCGAACCGTTTTCAACCTGCTGGGGCCGATGGTCAACCCGGCCGGCGTGAAACGCCAACTTATCGGTGTGTTCCGCCGCGACCTGACCGAGGTAGTCGCGCGGGTCTTGCAGGCGCTCGGGTCCGAGAAAGTTTTTGTGGTACACGGGCTGGACGGCACCGATGAAGCGTCGCTCAGCGGCGAAACAGCCGTGAGCCTGCTGGAGAACGGCGCGGTGCGCACGACGACGATCACCCCGGAAGACGCTGGTGTCGAGCGTGCCGACATTTCTGCCCTCAGCGGCGGGGACGCCGAGGAGAACGCCGGGCATTTGCTGGCCGTGCTACAAGGCAAGAACGGGCCGCGGCGGGATGCGGTCGTATTGAACGCCGCTTTCGCGGCCGTGCTGGCGGACAAGGCGGGCAGCCTGGCTGAGGGCGCCGACCTGGCGCGCGCGACCATCGACTCGGGGGCCGCCCTGGACCGCCTGGGGACGCTCCGCGAAGCGTCGCACAGCCTGGGAAAAACGGGTTAAGAATAGGGAGACGCAGGTGAGTTTTCTCGAACAGGTCATAAAACAAAAACAAGCGGAGATCGCGCACAAGAAATCCGTGGTCCCGGGAAGTGATCTTGAAGGCCGCACAGCCGAGACGCCGCCGCGGGACTTCAGAGGCGCTCTCTCCCGAACGGCGGACGGCTGCGAGCGCATCATCGCCGAGGTCAAAAAACGTTCGCCCAAAGTGGCGTCATTCCGGCAGACCACGCAGCCGGACCTGCTGGCGCGGCTCTACGAGCGAAACGGCGCGGCGGCCATATCGGTCGTCACCGACGAAGTGAACTTCGGCACTTCCCTCGCGGACGCCCGGCGCATCCGAGACCAGGTCCGGCTGCCGATCCTGGTCAAAGACTTTGTAATCGATCCGTATCAAATCCTGGAAGCGCGCTCGGCAGGGGCCGATGCCGTACTCCTCATCAGCTGCATCCTGCAGGTGGAGGAGCTCGCGTCATTCGTCGAGCTGACGCATTCACTCGGCATGGACGCGCTGGTCGAAATCCATTCCAAAGAAGACGTCGGCAAAGCACTGGAGGCGGGCGCGGCGATCATCGGCATAAACAACCGCGACCTGCACTCGCTAAAAGTGTCCCTGGATACGACGCGAGACCTCATCGGTTTCATACCGGACGAGGCGCTCGTCGTGTCGGAAAGCGGTATCCGCCAGCGCGAGCACATCGAATCGCTTTCCGCGCTCGGCGTGGGTGCGTTTCTCATCGGTGGCGCGCTGCTGGAGTCGGCCGACCCGGGGGCACTGCTGCGCGCGCTCCTCGGCGGGGAACCCGGCCGCGGATTAATCGATCTGGATATCACGTAGAGCCAACGGAAAGGCAAGCGACATGGGGGACACACGAATCAAGGTATGCGGCATCACCTCACCGGCGGATGCGAAACTCGCATCGTCCCACGGAGTGGATTATCTGGGTCTCATTTTTGCCAGGAGCCCACGACGTGTCACGGTGGAGGCCGCCAGGAACATCCGCAAGGCCGTCCCCAACGCGATGCTCGTCGGGGTTTTCGTCGACGCACCGGTCGACGAGGTGGCCGCCACGGCGCGGACGTGCCGTCTGGACCTGGTGCAACTGCACGGCAAGGAATCGCCGGACTACTGCGATGCCCTGCACGCGCAAATGTCCCTGCCGATCATCAAGGTGTTCAGCGCGAGCCAGCTTGCCGGAGCCGACCGTTTGAAACAGTACAAACGTACCAGCTACTTCCTTTTCGACCTCGACAAGGAAGACCGCGCAAGAGAACAGGACAAGAGACAAGGGGCACACGACGATCTGTGGCAACGGGCCGCCACCCTGCGGCGCCTGGGATACCGGATTTTTCTCGCCGGCGGGCTCGACGAATCCAACGTCTCGCAAGCGGTGCGGCACGTCGAGCCCTACGCAATCGACGTGGTACGCGGGGTCGAGGAATCTCCCGGTGTCAAGGACCCCGCGGCGCTCAGCCGGTTTATCAAGGCGGTGAGACGATGAGCAACGGACGTTTCGGTACATTCGGCGGGCAGTACGTCCCGGAAACGTTAATGCCGTGTCTGGTCGAACTCGAAGCGGCATACCGCCGCGCCAAGGACGACCCGCGTTTCCGCTCAGAGCTGCAAAAACTGCTCGTCAATTATTCGGGCCGTCCCACGCCGCTCTACCGCGCGGACCGCCTGGGGGAGGCGTACGGCGCGTCGCGCATCTACCTCAAGCGCGAGGACCTGAACCATACGGGGGCACACAAGATAAACAACTGTCTCGGCCAGGCGCTGCTGACAAAACGCATGGGCAAGACGCGAATCGTCGCCGAAACCGGCGCCGGCCAACACGGGGTGGCGACGGCGACCGTGGCCGCGCTCTTCAACATGGATTGCACCGTTTATATGGGCGAAGTGGACATGGCCCGTCAGAGACCCAACGTGGTCCGCATGAATCTCCTCGGTGCCGAAGTGATTCCGGTGAGCACGGGGAGTCGTACCCTCAAGGACGCCACCAACGAAGCCATCCGTGACTGGGTCACCCGGGTCGACACCACACACTACATCATCGGCTCGACCGTTGGCCCGCACCCGTATCCGGAGATCGTGCGCGACTTTCAGTCGATCATCGGCGAAGAAACCGCGCAGCAGATCCTGCAGGTCGAAGGCCGCGCTCCCGACTGCTTGATCGCCTGCGTCGGCGGCGGCTCGAACGCGTTGGGGCTCTTTCACCGCTTCTTGTGCGATCCGTCGATCAAGATGTTCGGCGTCGAAGCGGGCGGCTCGAGCGACGGTCACGCCGCGGCGCTTTGCCTGGGTACGCCCGGCGTGCTGCACGGCTCGTACAGCTACCTGCTCCAGGACGAGGACGGCCAGGTGCAGCCCGCCCATTCGATATCGGCCGGCCTCGATTACCCCGGCGTGGGCCCCGAACACAGCCACCTCAAGGACTCCGGGCGGGTGACCTATACCCGGGTAAGCGACGACGAAGCCGTGGCGGCCTTTCAGGATCTATCGCGGCTCGAGGGCATCATTCCCGCCCTGGAATCGAGCCACGCCATCGCATTTGCCAGGAAATACCTCGCGGAAGACGGCCACAAGGACGAGATTATCATCATTAACCTGTCGGGCCGCGGTGACAAGGACGTGGACAGTATAGAGCAGGTGAGAAATGAACCTGCGTGACACAAGCGGCAGGCTTAAAGGCTCGGGAGAAAAGGCGCTGGTGGCGTTTCTTACAGCCGGGTACCCCGATGAGGAGACCTTCATCCAGCTGGTCCATGCCGCCGCCGATGCGGGCTGCGATGTGATCGAGATTGGAATCCCGTTTTCAGACCCGATCGCCGATGGCCCCCTGATTCAACAGTCGTCCAGGCAGGCCCTCGACGGCGGCATGTCTCTCAAGAAAAGCCTGGAAATCGCGACCTTGCTCTCGGTCGACATCGACGTGCCGCTCGTTTTTATGAGCTATTACAATCCCATTCTTCGCATGGGAAACGAACGTTTCGCGGTGCGCGCGGCCGACGCTCACCTTGCCGGGGTGATTATTCCCGACATGCCCGTTGAGGAATCCGGCGCCGTGCGGCCCGTCTTCGCCGAAAAGGGCGTGGTCTACATCGACCTCATCGCCCCTACCTCGAGCGATAAACGCATCGGACGCATCGTGGAGCGCGCCGACGGATTTCTCTACCTCGTATCGGTCACCGGTGTTACCGGCGTGCACTCGCCGGCGGCGGGCGACCTCGAAAGATTCGTGGGCCGGGTGCGTGAACACACCGACCTGCCGCTCTACGTTGGCTTCGGCATTTCCGATATCGAAAAAGCCCGGGCGGCCGCGCGCGTCGCCGACGGGGTCATCATCGGTAGCGCGCTGATACGTCTGGTTCAGTCCGCGGCCTCCCACCGGGAAGCAGTCGCGGCCGTCGGTTCTTTCTTGACCGATGTCAAGAAAGCGATTTCTCAGCCCTTCGATGAAACCCACTCCATCGAAAAACCCGGAGGTGCATGACCATGTCGATCGGAGTTCAATCCGTCGCCCCACCGTCGATCCTCGTTGAAAACGATGAGGAGGACGGTTATGAGTATAGTAACCGTTGTACGCGGAGCAATCGTCGCCAGGGACAATACGAAGGAAGCTATCCTGGAGGCCACACGCGAGCTGCTGGAAAAGCTTATCGAGTCGAACGACCTGACCGAGGATAACGTGGCAGCCATGTTCTTTACGTCCACGGCCGACCTGACGACGGAGTTCCCCGCCCTGGCGCTGCGCAAAATGAACTGGTGGAACGTGCCCGCGCTGTGTGCCCAGGAGTTGGAAATCGAGAACAGTATGGAACGCGTCATTCGAACCATGGTATTCATTAACCGTTCCGAGTCGTTCAAGCCAAAACACGAGTACATCGGCAAGGCGGCCGAGCTCCGCCCCGATCGTACAGGAGATTGACATGCTGCTGGTCGTTATGAAAACCAACGCCACCGTTTCCGAGATTGGAGCGGTCATCAAGGCCATCGAAGCGATGGGACTCAAACCGCATCCGTCACGCGGGCCCGAGCAGACCATCATCGGCGCGGTCGGCGGTGAAAAGGACATGGACATGTCCCGCGTGGAAGGGATGCCCGGCGTCGGTCAGGTGGTCCCGATTACCAAGTCGTACAAGCTCGTGAACAAGGAATTCAAGCCCGGACGAACGGTGATCAAGGTGAACGGCGTGTCGATCGGCGGCGATAATTTCGTCGTCATGGCGGGACCGTGTTCCGTCGAATCGCGCGACCAGATCCTGTCCTCGGCACGCGCGGTCAAGAGCGCCGGCGGTCATATTCTCCGGGGAGGCGCGTTCAAACCGCGAACATCCCCGTACAGTTTCCAGGGACTCGGCGAGGACGGACTGAAGCTGCTTGCCGAGGCGCGCGCCGAAACCGGCCTGCCGATCGTCACCGAGGTTATTTCACCGGAGCTCGTCGGGTTGGTTACCGAGTACGCGGACATCCTGCAGGTCGGCGCACGCAACATGCAAAATTACGCGCTGCTCGAGGCCGTCGGCAAGGTTCGAAAGCCCGTGTTGCTCAAGCGCGGCCTGATGTGCACCATCGAGGAGCTCTTGCTGGCAGCCGAATATATCCTGTCCAACGGCAACAGCCAGGTCATGTTGTGCGAGCGCGGTATCCGGTCTTTCGATAAAGCCACCCGTAACATTCTCGACATTTCCGCCGTCCCGGTACTCAAACAAAGCAGCCACCTGCCCGTTATCATCGACCCCAGTCACGGCACCGGGCATCGTGAGTATGTCCCCGCGGTGGCGCGCGCCGCCGTCGCGGCAGGTGCGGACGGCGTCATCGTCGAGATGCACCCTTCGCCGGAAAACGCGCTCAGCGACGGCGCTCAGAGCCTTTCTTTCGACGAGTTTTCCGCAATGTTGGAGGGGATGCGTCCAATCGCGCTCGCGGTGGGACGAAACATGTCTTCGTTATAGGTCACACCGCTCCTCGAACACGCGGGTACAAGTAACCGGGTCCTATATGACATCGAACCGCAGAAGAATCGCCGTTATCGGGTTGGGTCAGATCGGCGGATCGCTGGCGGCTGCACTTGGTACAGCGTCCGCGCCTCGTACGGCGTCCGCACTTGAGGCGGGCGGTGACCGACGGCGCGACGACGGTACTGTCTCGGTTACCGGTTACGACCGGGACCCGGCGGTTGCGGCGGAGGCGTTACGACGCGGTGTCATCGATAAGGATGCCCGCAGTCCTTCCGCTTGTGCGGACGGCGCTGACATCGTGGTCCTCGCGGTTCCGGTTCGCGAAATCATCCGTCTTATTCCGGACGTCGCGGGCGTCATGCTCCCCGGCTCGGTCCTACTGGATACGGGAAGCACAAAACGCTCGGTGGTGGATGCGATGAACGCCTGTCCGGGCGAAGCTCGCTGCTTCGGTGGCCACCCTATTGCCGGCGACGAGAAAAGCGGTGCCGACAGCTGGGACGGAAGACTCTTTTTGCGAAAAACGTATGTTGTAACCCCGACCACCTCGAGCGACGCCGTTTCCCGCAGCGAGGTGGAATGGCTGGTCACGACCATCGGCGCACACAGCCACTCCATGGACGCCGCCGAGCACGACAGGGTCATGGCAGCGACCAGTCACCTGCCCCTGCTCCTCGCCGGAGGCCTGGTGGAACTCGCGGGCATGACGACACCGAACATGGAACAGTTGGGCGATCTCATCGGCGGTTCCTTTTCTTCGGCCACCCGTGTGACACAGAAGCCCGCGGCCATGACAACGGATATCCTGTTTACCAACCACGATCAACTATCGGAGGCCTACGATGCCTTCGACCGCAAGATGCGACGAGCATTGGGCGTGCTTCGCGAGGATCCCGACGTCTTTGCCTCAAGACTTTCCGACCTGCGCGACATGCGGCGCCAAATCGTCTCCGGGGACAAGTCATGATCCTGCAGCGGGCCGACAGGATTCGCGGCACGATCCGCGTCCCCGGGGACAAATCGATTGCGCACCGTGCGCTGATCCTGGGCACGATCGCCCGGGGAAAACAGGTGGTCGAAGGCGTGCCGCAAGCCGCGGACGTGCAGAGTACGATTTCATGCCTGAGATCGCTCGGCGCCTTCATCGAAGAGATGCCCGACGGCCGTGTGCTCAACCTGGCGACGGATTTCACCTCCGGCAAGAAACTCGACGCGGGAAACTCCGGCACCACCGCGCGCCTGCTGTCCGGCCTGATCGCCGGACATTCGCTCTACTCGACCATCGACGGCGACCGCTCGCTCAGGCGCCGGCCGATGACACGTGTCACGACGCCGCTCGAGGAAATGGGTGCGGAAGTGTCGACAGCGGAGGGGGGACGCTTACCCATGACCATCCGCGGGGGTAACCTGAAGGGGATCCGCTACCGGCTGCCCGTGCCCAGCGCACAGGTAAAAACAACGGTTTTGATCGCCGGACTCCTCGCCGAGGGCAAAACGACAGTGGAGGAGGGCGTCCCTACGCGGGATCACACCGAACGCATGCTGCGCGCCATGTCCGCGTCGATTCGTACCGATGACGGTAGCATCACCGTCGAGGGAGGCCGGCCGCTTAGCGCCGTGCACGTGAAGGTACCGGCAGACATCTCTTCGGCGGCATTTTTTATCGTGGCAACCATCTGCCTGCCGTCCTCGGAGATATATCTGCCCACGACGGGTGTCAACCCGACCCGCACCGGCCTGCTGTCGGTGCTCGAGGAAATGGGCGCGAACATCGAGCGCGTGGGGGGCGAATCGTATCTGGAGGAACCGGTCTCGGATCTGGTGGTCAAATCGAGCCTGCTGCGTGGCGTCACCATCGACCCAAAGATCCTGCCCACCCTGATCGATGAACTACCGGTACTCGCTGTCGCGGCCACACAGGCGGAAGGCGAAACGGTGGTGACCGGCGCAGAGGAGTTACGCTACAAGGAATCCGACCGCATCGCGGCAATCGTGGATAATCTGTCGGCGCTCGGCGCGGATATCGAGGAACGAGACGATGGCTTTGTGGTTCGCGGGCCGAGTAAACTGAAGGGAAACCAGGTATCCTCCTGCGGGGACCATCGCATCGCAATGGCACTGACCATCGCCGGTTTGTTGGCGGAGGGCAAGACCGAGATCACCGGCAGCGAGGTGATCGATGTGTCGTACCCCGCGTTTTTCAACGACCTGCGGTCCCTGCTCCGCTAAGATGGATGGATATGATCTCCGGCAAAACATCCATGTACTGTCTCATCGGTGATCCGGTGGCACACAGCCTCTCGCCGCTCATTATGACCCGGGCGCTGCACGAGCATCGCTGCGACGGAGAGTACGTGGCGCAACGCGTCGACCCCGAGCAAGTCGGGCGGACGTTGGAGAAGATGCGGACCCAGAACGTACGCGGCGTGAATGTTACGTATCCCCTCAAGGAGACGGTACTCGGTTACGCGGACGAGGTGTCGGCCGCCGCCCAAACGATCGGCGCGGCCAACGTGTTGAGCTTCGCGGCCGGGCGCATCCGCGCGGACAACACGGACGCGCCGGGCACCGTAATCGCGCTCGAGACTTTCGGTGGCGTGGCGCCCGCAGACCGGTCCGTGGTCATTTTCGGCGCGGGCGCTTCCGGACGGGCCGCGGCCTGGGGACTCCTGAAAAAAGGCGCCGGCGAGGTGACCTTCGCCGTCCGTGACCCGGCCAGGGCAAAGGATACCTGCGAGCGCTTCTCGGCTCATTTTTCCGGCAAGGTTGTTCGCGCCGTTCCTCTCGAGGACCCGGAAGGTCCCGGCCCGCTGGACCCGATTCTGGCAGGCGCCGACATCGTTATCAACGCCACCCCGGTCGGGATGAGCGGTCAACCGGGCGCACGGCTTTCTTTTAACGAGGATGTCATTCACGAGGGACAAACCTGGTTTGATTTTGTTTACCATCCGCCGGAAACCGATTTTCTGGCGGGAGCCCGGCGGGGCGGCGCCCGCGCGATCGGTGGCCTCGCGCTTCTCGTCAGCCAGGCGCGCGAGGGGTTCCGCTTGTGGACCGGGCATGAGTTTTCACTTGTCGACATGTACGAGCACGTCCGCGCCCACCTGGCCGGTGCGGACGCAACCGAATAACGTTAATGGAGTGAGTCTATGCGATACCTGACCGCCGGTGATTCTCACGGTGAGTATCTCGTCGGCATTGTCGAAGGGTTCCCTGCTGGCGTGCGCGTAGCCGTCCGTGACATCGAGAAGGACCTGCTGCGCCGCCGGCAGTCGTACGGCAGGAGCGCCCGCCAGAAAATAGAATCCGATCGCGTGCAGATCGTAAGCGGTTTGTGGCGGGGAAAAACCACAGGGGCCCCTGTTGCGCTCCTGCTGCAGAACCTCGGCCGCAAAGTTTCGGGCAAGCCGGGCGGCGCGCTCGGCACCGTTCCCCGTCCAGGCCACGCTGACTTGCCGGGATGTCTCAAGTACGGTTTCGACGAAGTACCTCCCATCTCCGAGCGGGCCAGCGCCCGCGGTACGGCCATGCGGGTAGCGATCGGTGCACTCGCCAAAATGGTTCTTAAGCGTTTTTCCATCGACGTCCTGGGTCACGTGATCTCGATCGGTGGCGTGGATGTACCGCCGGGGTCCGGTTCTTTCAAGAGTCTCAAAGCGCGGGTCGCGCGCTCGCCGATTTACTGCGGGGATAAAAAAGCGGCGGAGCGCATGATAGATGTCATCAAGCAGGCCAAGAAAGAGGGTAATTCGCTCGGGGGTGCGGTGGAAGTTATCGCGACCGGTATGATTCCCGGACTGGGCACGCACGTCGAGTCCGACCGCAAACTCGACGCACGGCTGGCCGGGTCCATGATGAGCATCCAGAGTGTCAAAGCGGTCGAGATCGGAGAGGGCCTGACGACATACCGGCAGAAGGGCTACGAATCACATGACGCCCTCTATTTGAAGAAGGGACAGGTGAGCCGGGAGACCAATTTCGCCGGTGGTATCGAGGGCAGCATGACCAACGGCGAGGACGTCGTCCTGCGCCTCTTTGCGAAACCACTGCCGACCTCGTACAAGCGGCTGCCGTCATTCGATATGAAAAAAATGAAGTCGGCGACCAGCCCGTTCGTGCGTTCGGACGTGTGCGTGCTGCCGGCGCTCGGCGTGATTGCCGAAGCGGTCCTCGCATGGGAGATCCTGTTCGCCCTCGTCGAGAAATTCGGCGGCGATAACATCGATGAGATGAAAACCAATTATAAAAGCTATGCGGTGCGTTTGTCGACGCGAGGCTTCAAATGAACCCGCGTCGCAAGTCCAACGCACCGGAAGTGCCGCGTTTCGCGGGCGACAGCCCCGCTGCGAGCGACGGCCCGGCCGCGGGCAGCGGCGAGGCCGGTGCGCCCGTCATTGTCCTTACCGGCTTTATGGGCACCGGCAAGACCGAAGTTGGGCGCGCCCTGGCCGGCATGCTGGGACTCGACTTCATCGACACGGACGAGGCGATAGCGGCAGCTGCAGGAATGTCGATTGCCGATATTTTCGAGAGCCAGGGCGAGCCCCGTTTCCGCGAGATGGAGGCAGCGTTTTGCGGTGAACTGAAAGACCGGCGCGGTGTTGTGATCGCGACCGGGGGCGGCACCCTCGTCAACCCGGATACGTTTCGATGCTTTGCCGACTTAGGTACAATCGTGCTGCTCGAAAGCACCATTGATGTGTTGTGCGCACGGCTTGGGCGTGACTCCACACGACCGCTTGTCGCTCGGGAGGGTATGGGTGGGTCGCTTCGCGAACGCATCTCGAGTCTGCTCGAGGAGCGGGCGCCAACCTACGGCAAGATTCCCGTGAAGATCGACACTTCCGACCTGAAGGTGTCAGAAGCGGCGGCCAGGATCGCCGCCGGGCTGGACCTGCCGCGTGTGTCCATGACGGCGAGTTTCGTGTCCGCGTCAACGACAGAGGCAGCCGTGCCCAGCGGGGCGCCGGCTACCGGCAAGCGGCCGGGGCGTGGGCGACCTGCGGGCGGCGAGCGGCCGGGTCGTGGGCGACCGGCGGCCGGTGAGCGACCAAGAGGCGACGCGTCGCCGTCCTGGGGGCGCTTTGGCGCCTGCGCCGTCGACATCGGGCGCGGGCTGATGTGTAGCCTCGGCGCGCGGCTGATCGAGATGGGTCTCCACTCCCACGCCTTTTTCCTCATTCCAGAACAGCTGCAGGATCTGTTCACGCCACGGCTGGAAGCCTCGATGCACGCCGCGTCGATTCCCTTCTCGATCGTTCCCATCCACGACGGTGATCCGGAGAAAACCCTCACGCAGGCGTCGGCGATACTGGACGCGCTTATCGCGGCGGGGGCAAGGCGCGACGCGGTGATAATTCCGGTCGGCGGCGGCGTCACCGGTGACATCGGCGGTTTCGTGGCGTCGGTTTTCATGCGTGGGGTAACGTTGGTCCAGGTACCCACCACGCTGCTCGCCCAGGTGGATGCCAGTATTGGCGGCAAGGTCGGCGTCAACCACCCGCTGGCCAAGAACTTGATCGGGTGTTTTTATCAACCCCACCTCGTCCTCAGTGATCCCGGCACGTTGAGTACACTGCCGCTGGTGGAGGTTTCGAATGGCATGGCCGAAGTGGTCAAGTGCGCCCTGGTGCGTTCGGAATCACTCTTTGCTTTTCTTGAAGAACAGATGGTTCACGATTCGTCGGAGCGGCTGCGCAACCCAGCCTTTCTCGAGAAATGCGTTCTCGAAACGGCGCGCATCAAAGTCGACATTGTCAACGAGGACCCATTCGAGAAGGGCTCGCGGCGCATGTTGAACCTCGGTCACACGCTGGGCCACGCCCTCGAGGCGACCGGTGGGTACCGGGGGCTCAAACACGGGCAGGCGGTATCGATCGGTCTGGTAGCGGCGCTTCGTATCGCGGCGGGCCGCGGTGTGATGGAGACCGATCTGGCCGAACGGACGCAGGCCTTGCTCGAGTGGTGTGGTCTTCCCACGACGGTGGACTCGATCGACCGCGAACAATTGACAAGGACCATGCTGCTCGATAAAAAGGTAAAGGACGGAAGACTCCATTTCGTGCTTCCCGTTCGGCTGGGCGAAGCGAAGGTTGTGGCGGACGTTTCCGTCGATGAAATTCTCTCGACCATCGAGAAGGGATCATCATGAACATTCTTGTAGTTCACGGCCCGAACCTCAATCTTCTGGGCACGCGCGAGCCGGAAGTCTACGGCACCGATACGCTCGAAGAGATAAACAGCCGCATCACGGCCTTCGCGAAAAAACGCGACGCCGCTGTGACGTTTTTTCAGAGCAATCACGAAGGTGAGATTATCGACGAGATACAGAAGTCGTCCCACGACGCGCTGGTCATCAACCCGGGCGCCTTTACCCATTACAGTCACGCCATCCGTGATGCGATCCAGGCAGCAGGCAAACCCGCGATCGAAGTCCACCTGAGCAATATCCACGGCCGCGAACCCTTTCGCAGCCGCTCGGTGATCGCGCCTGCTTGCCGCGGGCAGATTTCAGGCTTCGGCCCCACCAGTTACCTGCTGGCGATCGAGGCGCTGGTTGGGGACAGCTAGGTTTGGCTGGAAACTACTGCGGGGATGGGATAGAATCATCCAGTGGTTACTGAACAAAGCATCCGGTCGATCGCATCGCTCCGAGTCGCAGCGGCGCTCGTCGTGTGCGGCGTGTTTATGTTTGCTGTGGCCGCACCCAGGATCTGTCTCGCCCAGGACAGTCTCTTCACGGTTGATCCCGCCTGGTTCTCCGGCCCGGCGAATGTTACCGAAAGCGTGGCCCTGGGCGATATCGATGGCGACGGTGACCTCGACCTCGTCTGTGGAAACGCCGGCCAGAGCAACACGCTGTATCTCAACGAGGGGGACCGCTTCGCCCTGACGCCCGTCTGGTCCTCCGGCCCGGCGAATGCCACCCAAAGCGTGGCTCTGGGCGATGTCGACGGCGACGGCGACCTCGACCTCGTCTGTGGAAACGCCGGCCAGAGCAACACGCTCTATCTCAACACGGGAGGTACCTTCTCGACGATGCCGGCTTGGTCCTCCGGCCCGACGAATTCCACTTTCGGCGTGGCCCTGGGGGATGTCGACGGCGACGGCGACCTCGACCTCGTCTGTGGGAATCGAGATCAAAGCAACACGCTCTATCTCAACGACGGGAGCCTCTTCGCCCTAACTCCAGCCTGGTCGTCAGAGCCGGCGAACCCGACCCTTAGCGTGGCCCTGGGGGATGTCGATGGGGACGGCGATCTCGACCTCGTCTGTGGAAACACTACAGATGGTTTTCTTGCTCAAAGCAACACGCTTTATCTCAACGAGGGGGGCGTCTTCACCGTGAGGCCGTTCTGGTCCTCCAGGCCTAGGAACCACACCCGGAGCGTGGCCCTGGGGGATGTCGACGGAGACGGCGACCTCGACCTCGTCTGTGGAAACGCGGGGTTTGGTGAAAGCGTCGCGCTTTATCTCAACGAGGGGGGCCTCTTCGCCGTGGCCTGGTTCTTTCCTGTGAACCGGACCGAGAGCGTGGCCCTGGGGGATGTCGATGGGGATGGCGACCTCGACCTCGTCTGTGGAAACGCGGGGTTTGGTGAAAGCAACACGCTCTATCTCAACGACGGGAGCCGCTTCGTCCTAACTCCAGCCTGGTCGTCCGGGCCGGCGAACGGGACCGAGAGCGTGGCCCTAGGGGATGTCGATGGGGATGGCGACCTCGACCTCGTCTGTGGAAACCAGTCTCAAAGCAACACGCTCTACCTCCACGAGGGGGCCCGCTTCGCCCTGACTCCAGCCTGGTCCTCCCGGGCGACGACGAAAGTGACCCTTAGCGTGGCCCTGGGGGATGTCGATGGGGATGGCGACCTCGACCTCGTCTGCGGGAACCATAATCAAAGCAACACGCTTTATGTCAACGAGGGGGGCGCCTTCACCGTGAAGCCGGTCTGGGCCTCCGGGCCGGCGAACTGGACCTGGAGCGTGGCCCTGGGGGATGTCGATGGGGACGGGGATCTCGACCTCGTCTGTGGGAATCGAAATCAAAGCAACACGCTTTATCTCAACCCGGGAGGCGGCCTCTTGGGCCTCTTCGCCCTAACTCCCGTCTGGTCCTCCGGGCCGGCGAACGACACCCGGAGCGTGGCCCTGGGCGATGTCGATGGGGATGGCGACCTCGACCTCGTCTGCGGAAACGAGGACTTCCCGAATGGTCAAAGCAACACGCTTTATCTCAACACGGGAGGTACCTTCGCGACGCTGCCGGCCTGGTCCTCCGAGCCGGGGAACGTGACCATGAGCGTGGCCCTGGGGGATGTAGATGGGGATGGCGACCTCGACCTCGTCTGTGGGAACTGGAATAACAACAACACGCTCTATCTCAATACGGCAGGTACCTTCTCGACGCAGCCAGCCTGGTCCTCCGAGCCGGGGAACTGGACCACGAGCGTGGCCCTGGGCGATGTCGATGGGGACGGTGACCTCGACCTCGTCTGCGGAAACTCCGGCTTCCCCTCCTCCCAAAGCAACACGCTCTATGACGGGAAAAAAGATCCCGTATTCAAGGGAGATCCACTCCTCCCCAAGAATCATCTGCCGAACAACAGCGCGTACTTGAGATTCGTCAAGCTGAAGCGACCCGATACGAGCACAGTCCGCATCCACTTTAACGCGATTGACGTCGAGTCAGATCCGATGTCGATCCTGCCTGAGTATCAGTTCGAAGGAGACCCGACGTGGTTTCCCGTGGAGGTGGGAACCGGCTCCATGGGCCCTTTTCCGACATCCCCGGGTGGTGTGGCGGATTCCCTCGATTGGAACATCTCCCGTTTTCCCGTCGACGATCGTAATGTGATCCTGCG
>JAZGDW010000105.1:0-7866 GCA_036478295.1 Candidatus Krumholzibacteriia bacterium | reverse complement strand
TCGGCGATCGACATCTTCTCGAAGAATCTGCCGCGCTCGGCGATGGTCGCCTTCTCAAAGATCCTGCTGCGCTCGGCGATCGACATCTTCTCGAAGAATTTGCCGCGCTCGGCGATGGTCATCTTCTCGAAGATCTTGCTGCGCTCGGCGAGAGTCGCCTTCTCGAAGATCTTGCTTCGCTCGGCGATGTTCCACTTCTCGAAGATCCTGCTGCGCTCGGCGATCGTCATGGCCTCGAAGATCCTGGCGCGCTCGGCGATGGTCGCCTTCTCGAAGATCTTGCTGCGCTCGGCGATGCTCATCTTTTCGAAGATTCCGGCGCGCTCGGCGATGGTCGCCTTCTCGAAGATCCTGCCGCGCTCGGCGAGCGTCATAGCCTCAAAGAGCCTGGCGCGCTCGGCGATGGCCGACTTTTCGAAGAGCTTGCTACGCTCGGCGAGCGTCATGGCTTCGAAGAGCTTGCTGCGCTCGGCTTTCGAGAAGCGCTCGAAAAGCCTGCTGCGCTCGGCGAGCGTCATGGCTTCGAAGAGCTTGCTGCGCTCGGCGATGGTCGACTTCTCGAAGATCCTGCTGCGCTCGGCGAGCGTCATGGCCTCGAAGAACTTGGTGCGCTCAGCGATGGTCATCTTCTCATAGAGCTTGGCACGCTCGGCGATGGCCGACTTCTCGAAGATTCTTGCGCGTTCGGCGGGTGTGTAGCGTTCGAAGAGTCTCGACCGCTCCGCCAGGGTCATCTTGCCCCACCCGGCTTCGAACGGGTTCCGACGCTCGAAAATCTTGCTGCGCTCGGCAGGCGACAGTCGCCCCAACAAGCCGGCGAGTTCCTCGTCCGTCAGCGACTCGGCGAATCGCGGCACCGCGGATCCGGCCGCCGCTCCTCCGAGGACAACGTCCTCGTTGGTGATCTGGCTCGCATCCCTGTACCGCTCGGCGGTGCCAATCGCGCCCTTCAGCCCTTCTTCCCTCGGTGGTGAATAGATAAAGGAGAAGTAAGCCACTGCGATAATGGCAACGACCGCGAGGCCGACAAACAGACCTCTAAACTTGGTGTTCATACCGTGCCCCCCTTTGGGCTTGGGTTAATGGGTCTATAGCTGTATTCCTGTTTCAACCAATTTACCTGATTGCCAACTTGTTCCCCAAAGTTGATCCCGAAACGGGTTGATCTCGTCACTTCGGAAACACCCGCTCTTCCAGCAATACTTGTCCCTCGCCCGTGATCCGGACTGACAACGGCGATACTGCGCTGTCCTCCCTCTGGAAGACGGCGCGGTATCTGCCCGACCCCAGGTTGGTCACAGCGATGCTGTTTTTTGTGACAAGGATTTCATGGAGCGGGCTATCGACCCCACCCTGCGCAGCGAATTGCATCGATTGGCCCTCGTACTCGAGCTCGATGCGCACCTCGCGCTGGGAGGTAATCCGCACATCCGCGGTGGCCTGATCGCCATCCACGTAAAAGCCGATAGTTCCCTGGACGGTCTCCAGATCTATGCGGAGGCCCTGGGGCTCTGTGCCGTCGTTAAGTATAAGGGTACCACCTAATTTCTCTGGGTCAAGGTGAGACCAGCCACTCAACCCATAATTAACTAAATGGTAACCAAATACACCGATCAGCAGCCCCGCGGCCATGGCGAACGCCTGGCCGAACCTTGGCCGAAATCCAAACAGTCCTGGCCGTTTGGATGGTCGCGCGGCGGGGACGTACCGATTGGCGTCGATCGACGCCTCGATCTTCTCCCGGAGCACCGGACCCGGATCGATCTCCTCCACACTGCCTAGCAGAGCCGAGAATTGAATCAGGGACTGATAGTGCTCCCGCGCTTCCGTATGTTCCGACATAAATCGCTCGAGTCGCTTGCCGTCGTCGGGGGATATGGTGCCATCTATTTCCTGCCACATTAGCTGTTCTATCTTTTTGTCGATCATCTGTGGACTCCCCTTCGAGCGAGTATGTCCTTGAGCTGTCGTCTCGCCGAGAACAGCCGTGACTTGACGGTTTTCTCGGCAATACCGACGATCTCACCCATCTCCTTGTAAGTCAAACCCTGGTAATGCCTTAAAACGATCGCGACTCGATAGTCCGGCTTCAGCTCCATCAGTGCAGCCTGGAGGTGAGAACCAAGCTCCGCGTCCGTGTAGGCTTCCTCAGGGTTCTTCTCAGTGACAATGATGTCGGAGTCGAGGGGATTGAAATGGTTTCGGTGGTTGAGGATGTTGAGGGATTCGTTGACGAGAATTCGATAAATCCAGCTAAAAAAGCGATAGGATGAATCGAACGTGTCGAGTTTCTCGTAAGCCTTGACGAACGCTGACTGGGTGGCGTCCATTGCATCCTCCTGGTCGTTTACCACCCGGTAAGCCGCATTGAACAGCTTTTTCCCGTACTTATCCACAATCATGCCAAATGCCTTCCGATCGCCTGTCAAACAGGCTTCAACCCACAAAGCATCCTGGTCACTTGACATAATTACCGAGATAGTACTCAAAGGTTGTTGGATTTCCGTCCGGTTTCGAACTCGCATTGGAGGGCAGCATGGCCGTGACCGGGCGGGACGTGGTCGACCGGATCGCGTTTAAGCCTATAACCTAATGATGAATAACCAGTTAAGCTTATTCTATTTCAAAGATGCGATCGAAACCGGCGATGCGGAAAATCTCGCGGATGTGTTTGTTCATGCTCACCAGTTTCAGGCTGCTGCCCGATTCGCCGAGCCTTTTTTGTGCGCCCAGTAGCACCCCCAGGCCGGCACTGGAAATATAGTCCAGTTCGGCAAAATCGATCACCAGTGAGCCGGTCACCTCGCGGAGCACGGTCCGGGCATGCTCCGTCTGCGATGCGTCGAATCTTCCCGACAACAAGATCTTGCCATCACCCGTGTCTTTTATCTCGAACATGTTAGCTCCCCAGCCGTTTGACGACGGTGACCTTCATTTGGCGATCCTGATACTCGTACGATATCTTGTCGACGATCGACTTGACCAGATGGAGGCCGAGGCCGCCGGGCGTGCGCTCATCGATGGGCGCGTCCGTGGAGACTTCCCGAACCGTCTCGGGGTCGAACGGGTCCACGTTGAAGTCAACGAGTTCCACGACCACGGTTTTCGGCTCTTTGAACACGCGGATCAGGATCCGATCTCCTGCCCCGGAATTGTATTTTACCATATTCGTGAACAGTTCCTCCACAGCCAGGTTGATCGAATAGGCGACTCCCCCGTCGAGCTTTAACCGGGATACGAACGTGCTGACAAACTCGAAAATCGCATCGAGGGCCTGAAACCCCCGGTCGAATTTCTTCTCCATTTGTAACGACTGTTCGTCCACGAGTGCTCACCTGAGCAATATTAGTTTTCGGCTGAGAACCCTGCCGCCCGCGTTGAGCTGGTACAGGTAGATGCCACTGCTCACCGGGTCGCCCGAGTCGTTGGTGCCGTCCCAATCGACCCCGTTCACCCCCGGAGAACCCATCCCGTGCACCAGGGTCCTGACCCGCCCCCCTAGCGGATCGTATACATTTAACGATACAAATTGGACTTTGGGAAGCGAAAACTGAATCCGCGTGTTGGGATTAAATGGGTTAGGGAAATTCTGGAAGAGCGCCAGCCCCGAGCCAGGGACTTCCGCCCCGACTCGACCCGAACGCAGCTCGGAACCGTCGGGAAGGACCACCACCAGGACGTATTCGTACCTGTGGCCCGGCTGAACGTCATTATCGACGAAAGAGCGGGTCCCCGGGGCGAGCAGCGCTCCCCCGTTGACCCTCCGGTCCACGGGAGCGCCGGCCTCCCGCCCGAGGACGATGAAGCCACTGATCGCCTCGTCGGCGTAGATCGTCCAGGTGAGCTCCACGGCACCGTCGAGCACGGAGGCGCCGAAAGACTGGATCAATACCGGCACCGGGTCGGTGACCGTAAACCCGGCGCTCAGAACGGCCTCCTGGCCGTCGCTGTTCCGCACCACCACGTCGTAGACACCCGTGGGCACCCCGGTCAGCTCGATCTCCCCGGTCAGGCGGGTCTTGCAGACCCAGTCGACCTGGCTCGCCGGGTACTCCGCCATGCCCGCGTCCCGCAGCAGCAGACCGGCCCCCTTGACGAAGAGGGTCCCTGACACGTCGCTGATCGCGACCGTCAGGTTCTGCTCTCCGGTATTCGGGGTGATGGACGACAGCGTCGGGGTAAAGTACCCTCCCCGAAAGTCCGCCGACATCGTCAGGCCCGGAGCCGGGATATTCGCCACCACAACGCGGGTCGCGAAGCCGTTGTGGCTCGTGCTGGCAGGATTGCTACTATTGTCAAAAAGCGTATTGTTGGCCAACCCGGGGAACATGTCACCCGTGTCTCCGCGGTTCGCTCCCAGAAGCAGCCCGTTCAGGCCATCGGCCGTCTCGAGCTCCACGTTGGCCGGTCTGAGGCTCGCGATGAAACCCGACCCGCTTGTGTTGTCGCCGGCCAGGTTGTCCTCGATGTGCCAGATGTAGAATCCCTCCCCCCACAGCCACTGGTCGAACAGGGCCCCGCTCCGGCTGCGGTTTTCCACCAGAAAATACTCCTTGTTCGGATTCTCATTGAAGTCGTAGTACCAGCCGTCCTCGCACGTTTCGAAATCGCCGGAGTAACTCTCGCCGCCGCCGGTGACCGAGATGTTGTCCAGCTTGAACGGACCACCGCTACCGGAATTGAAACCGGAAACCCCGTCCTCGTCCGACACGTCGGGGTCCGACGTGAACTCCGCGATCAACTGGTAGGGTGTGGTGCCAATTAAGAATGGGGTGAGATCGACGGTGACACCGGCGGTAGCACCGGCGCCGGTATAGCTGCGGAGTTCGGTCTCCGCAGCGCCTACTTTTATCTTGATACGCCCGAAGTCATACGTCGCTTCGGTGTCCCAGGACACGTCGTAACGCAGCGTCACGGGTCCGCTGCCGTCGTACAAGAAATCCCTGCGGATGGCTTCGTTCCAGTTGTTGCCGTAGCCCGCACCGGCCACCCAGTTACGGTTGGCGGCCGCAGGACCGGTCAGCCCGCAGTGCAGCGACCACGACCCGGCAATGGGATCGAGGCCCTTGCGGTTGAACTTTTCTTCCATGACGTTCAGCTGCAGGACCTGCGGGCTGAGCTCCACGCTGTTCAAGGCCAGCGTTTGCGAGGCCCCGGATACGACGGTCGGCGTTAGCCATCCGAGCTGTACCTTGGACCACGCGCACATGTGGGCCGGGTTGGTTGGTAGCCGCCAGTTGCCCGAACCCATGAGACCGAAGTGACCGATACCCTGGCCCCCGCCGTCGATGTCGTAGAGATCGGGCAGCCCGAAGGCGTGACCGAACTCGTGTGCGAAAACACCGATCTCGATCGTACCCACACCACAACCGGTGCTGTCCGATCCCAGCGCCGGTTGAATGGTGTAGTCCGAGACGATGATCTTACCCCCGCCAGCACGTGGGTCGTTGGTCGTCCAACCCGGAAATGCAATCTCGGGCCATCCCCATACGACCCACCGGTGCGACCACATGTTGGAGGTACCGCACTCGGCTCCCGTCTCCGGGTGCACGATGGCGATAAAATCGACAAAGCCATCGTCGTCACCCGAGTTGGGCAGCCCGTCGGGCCCGTCGTTGTCGTACTGCCCGAAATCCACGCTCGCGTCCACTCCCTTTAGCGCTTCCAGAATCAACTGTCCCGTCCTGGCGCTACCGCACAGCCCTTGACAACCACCTTCGTAAAACAGATCGCTGTTCGACGCCGTGACCCAACCCCAGACATCGCCGGTCAGGGTGACATTGCCGTAGGACATTTCCGTGTAAAGCTGGGTGATGGTTCCATTTGGATTGCTGGTAAAAAGCTGGTTGTCCAGGGTCGCGGCCGGGTACGGCGCCGCGACATCACTGTACTGGATGGCGATGACGGGCACGCGGATCGTCCCCGCGACCACCGCCCGGCGGCGGACGTCTTCGGGCAGCGCGGACAGGTCCAGACCGCCGGGGTGGACGAGTTGGAGTTTCCTGCGGAATTCCCGCGCGCGCCGCATCTTCCCTATCCAGGCCCGCTCGAACCGGAAGGCCGTGGGATCGTCAGCGACGCGATCGTAGTACGCCTGGGGCATCTCCACCCCCGGGGCGGGTGGCACGATCTGAGCGATGGCGGGCGCCCCTATGGCCATGACGGCGAGAACAACGAGGCCTCTAACGGTTTTCATCAGCATTCCCTTCAGCGGCCGGCCGCTACTCCTGCGGCTTCAGTATGACGCCCTCATGGCTGCGCCCGTTCATCTTGACGGTGAGTGGTTTTTCGAAGTGAACGTGGCGTGTAAACTTGTTTTCTACCACAGCGGGTTGCTTGTTCAGCCATTTCCAGTCCAGGAACTCGGACCCCTCGCTTGAGTTCACGGTGAAGTAGCCGACGCGGAAAGAGATCAGGTTCTGAAAGAAATGTGTGCCCTGCGACGGCGTGACCTGCAGGTCCTTGAAACCCGTCTCCACCATCACCCGGGCTCCGGAGATCTGATCCCAGGAGACCGGAATGCCCAGCCACGGATCGGCGGATCCCCACCGCCCCAGTCCAATCAGGATGTAGGGTGTACCGGAGGCCGCCAGCCCGTGGTTGAGCTGCCCGATCTCCTCGGCCGCTTCGCGACTCGCCGATCGGTCGAAGCGATCTATGTCGACGTAGACGATGTCGTGGATGCCGTTGATCATTCCGTCACCCAGGACCTGGCAGCTGTTACAGATGACCATCGATTGGTCCGTATCCGCCAGGTTGAGCTCGTCCCACTCGTGGCTGATCACCATGGGTCGCATCTGCAGCACACAGAATTCGTTGTGTTCTCCCTCACCGCTGCGGAGATTGACCGCGAACTCGATTTCGACGGGCGAGCTCATACCGCGGGTGCCGAATTTCAAGATGATCTGCAAGATTTCGGGCAGCGGGAAATCACCGTGCTTCAGAATCGCCGCGAAACTCACGATGCGCGGCCCCTTTCTGGACATACCGTCGTATACGGTGTTGTTCTCCCGCGAGTAAGTCGAGGCGACGAGCGCCAGCGTCTTGTCCTTTTCCGCCACCTTCAGGTCCGCCTTGACCAGCTTGATCTCCTTGAGGTGATCGGAATGGTCGTCCGGGCCGGGCAGCTCCAGTGCGTAGAAGTCCTTTTGGGAATTGTTGAGCATCTCTTCCACCGTCGAGAACTGGATGACGTGCTTCGGGTACTTGGGAGAGAAGCGCAGCGCCTGCCCCCCCTCCATCACCTGAACGCCGAGTCCCAATGCTACCGAGGCAATGCCGTCCGCGGCTTTCATCGGCCCCGTGGGGTAGTAGTTGTGCGAGCTGGCCGAGCCGGCGAAATCGGGATAAAAAAGCTTGCCGCGTGCCGAGCCGACGAGCTTCTGAATAATCACCGCCATCTTTTCCTCTTCCAGCCGGTACGGTGTGGCCTCGATATAGCGCTTGGCACTTCGGCAAAACGTCGACGCGTAGACCCGCTTGACGGCGGCAAGGAGCTCCTGCAGTCGCACGTCGTCTTCGCTGTGATTGTTGGGCAGCATGAACGTTTTGTAGATGCCGGCGAACGGCTGGTACTGAGAATCCTCCAGCAGGCTCGATGAGCGCACTGCCAGGGGGTAGTGCACGAGTTCCAGCAGTTCTTTGAGCCACTCGACGACCTCGGCGGGAATCTTCGAATCGAGGAATCGCCGCTGGATGTCGTGATCATCGTCGGAGGTAAGTGCGATGTCCCACAGGTTGTTCTCGAGCATGAACTGTTCGTAGACGTCGGTTCCGATAACCACGGCCGAAGGTACCGACACTTTGATCCCGTCGAAACGGTTCTGCAATAGATAGGAATGAATCATCGAGTTGACGAACGCCAGC
>JAZGDW010000104.1:0-9575 GCA_036478295.1 Candidatus Krumholzibacteriia bacterium | reverse complement strand
CAGCGGGTCCAGTCCGGGGCGTCCGGATTGTCGCGGATGAACGCCATCGCCGCGTTCCAATCGCCGCCAAACATACCGGTGCCAATGAGGATCGAGCGCACGGAGTCCGGGTCCTGCGTCTGGGTCCTGTCGCCGATGAAGTCCTGGGCGACCCATCTGAATGTGGGAATTGGTGGAACCAGCGCGATCGTCAGACCGACGCTCAGGGGAGTCAGCACCGTCACTACGGGTGACAGGTTTCTGGCGGTAAACGATCGGTAGACCGGTTTGGAACGCGCACCGCGGTCGTCCACCGACCGTACAAAAAACGTGTGCGGTCGGACGAACTCGAAGGCATCCAGGTCATCCTCGAAGATGATGGAGCTGTCGGCAATGACATCCGCCGTAAACCTGAAAACCGAGTCCTTGGCGGCAATCCGGTGCCATTTGTCGGCGCCGGTCGTGTCGGCGGGGTTAAACGCCCCACTCTCGTTATTGGAAATGGCGTATTCGAAGAACGCGACGTCGCCGTCGGGATCGAATCCGCCCCAGAAGAGGTGGACGGTGTAATCGACCGTCGAACCCTCTGGAGGAGCGATGGTAAGCCATACCATGGGAGGACGATTCGCCGCCACCGTCCCTTCCAACTCGTCGGACGCACACCCCCAGAGGTGAGCGGTAGCGAGGATTATGAGCAAACCGGTGAGTCTTCTCATGAGGTTCTCAGGCCAACAGGAAAGAAATATTCGGACGATTCAGTGTGGGGAAAACCAGAACGGGCGTCGATCACGATGCTGCCGTCAGTCGGCATACCATCGCCAATCCGCATACCATCGTCGATCGCGATGCCGTCGCTGTGGGCGCTACCCCCATTATTATACACGACTTCCCGCGGCTGGGCCCCACCTAATCTACGCCGGGATTTTGGAATTTGTTTCGGGCCGGGGATGCGATACTATGGCCAGGACGGTCGCCCGCACCGGAGGGCGCACGGAGACTTCGATCAGAATTAATTTATTATAAATCAACAAGTTACTTCTTCTGGATGGTCAATTATGTGGGATGACGTCCAAAAATACATTGGTGAGCACGAGAAATTCGCCGTGACCACCCACATCCACCCGGATGGGGACGCCGTCGGGTCCGAGGTCGCCCTGGCCGCGTTTCTCGAGGGCCTCGGCAAACGGGTCGTTATCGTCAACTCGAGTCCGACGGCCCCGAACAACGCCTTTCTCGACCCGGAGCACCGGATCCTGGTCTACCCCGAAGACGGCAGCGCCCGCGCGTTGGATGAGGCCGACCTGGTATTTATCCTCGACGTAAACAACTGGGCCCACCTTGGAACGTTCGGTGACGCGGTACGGCGGTCGGCTATTCCCAGAATCTGTATTGATCATCACGAAGGCGAGGACGAGAGCTTTGCCGATATTGTCATCAGCGACACGACGGCCGCCGCCACCGGGCTCCTGATATACGAGCTCATCCTGGCCATGAAAGGCGAGATCACGGCCACCATCGCCGAGGCCGTCTTTGCCACACTTGTCAGCGACACGGGGACCTTTCGCTTTTCGAACACGGATGAACGGGTCCTCCGTGCCGCCGCCGACCTGTGCGGGCAGGGGGTCAAACCATCTGAGATTCACCGGCATGCGTTTTCGAAAACAGGAAGCGCCGTCAAGCTGCTCGGTGTCGTGCTCCATACACTCAGCAGCACCGATGACGGGAAAATCGCGTGGATCCACGTGTCACGCGAGATGTTCAGGGATGCAGGTGCGGGTTACGAGGACAGCGATGGGATCCTCGATGTGGTACGCGCGATGGAGGAGGTCGAATACTGCCTGTTTTTCAAAGAGCTCGAGGACGGCAAGGTCAAGATTTCGTTGCGGTCGAACGGCAAGGTCGACGTCCACAAGATAGCGAAGAGCCTCGGCGGCGGCGGGCACCGCATGGCGGCGGGCGCGACCGTCGACGGACCCATGGAGCACGCGATCCAGTCGGTCGTGAAGACGTGCACGACAAAGTACCGCCCGTGAGGCGGCTGCGGCGCGCTGTTGGGTTGTTTCCGTCAACGCGCTCCGGCTTCGCTCGGCTACGCTTTTGGGCGGGCGCCAGTTGGGCTGTTTCCCTCGCCGCGCTCCACTTCGCTCGGCTACCCCGCTAGGCGGGGTGATCCTCACTCGTTCTCGCAACGGCTCTGTCAACAGCCCAACTACCGCCCCCCCGCCCGCGCCCCCTGCAAAGGAAAAGCCCAAAGGACGCTATGCGAAGTCAGCCCGCGCCCTTTGAGCTTTGTGGGTTTTTTGGGAGGTGTATTAATTAATACGTGCGCCGCGGCGAAAAGTTCCGGTGGCCAAGGGTCCAGCCTCCCCGGGAAGCGCCGGTACAGCCGGGGTCCGGTGGCTTGTGAAAAAAGTGATTACTTCCGCAGGAGGCTGTCCAAAAAGTTCGAGGCGTCACTCCTAGAATGGTCTATTTCGAAAACTTCGCCGGGCTATTTTTGCAAAACCGGGCAATCCATCCGTGCAATGCTGAGTTTTTGGACAGCCTCCAGCGGGAGTTAACAGACATCGACGTCTGATTTACCGAGGGCGGGCGCACCGCCCAGCGCAGCTATAACTTCAGATAGATAAATTCATTAAGAATGACGGGCCCCGGCGACCACCGTATTCCGCCCAACCGCCCGTATTGACTTCACCACCGATTCGTGGTAAAAACTAGGGACTCCCATCTAGCTAACTGCTTTTGTTTGAAAGGAATGGCTTGAGTAATTCCCTGGTACCGGCGCCGACCGGCGGCCCGTTGGGCAAGACGAGAGAGTTTCTCGAGATGATCAAGTTCGAGCATACGATCTTCGCCCTGCCCTTCGCGTATCTCACGCTCTTCCTGGTCGAGCGGGGCTGGCCCGATGCGGCGAATTTCGGGTGGATCACCCTGGCCATGGTGGCGGGACGCACATTCGGCATGGCCGCCAACCGGCTGATCGATGCCGGCATCGACCGCAACAACCCCCGCACATCTGGCCGCACCCTGCCCGCGGGCCGCATGTCGCGGGGCGAGGTCCTTCTCTTCATGGCGGTGTCACTGGTTCTCTTCGCGCTCGCCGTATTCAACCTCAGTCCGCTGGCGCGTACCCTCTCTCCCCTCGTGATTGTCGTCATGGTCTTCTATCCTTATGCAAAGCGGTTCACGTGGCTTAGCCACCTGGCCCTGGGGCTGGTCTACGTCATGATACCGGCCGGCGTCTGGATCGCGGTCACCAACCGACTGCCGCTCGAAGCGGTGGCGCTCGGTGTCGGTGCGGGGTTCTGGGTCGCAGGCTTCGACATTATCTACGCATGCCAGGATGTAGAAGTGGATCGCCGCGAGGGACTGCACTCGATGCCGGCGGATTTGGGGCTGGGGCCGGCGTTGTGGTGCGCGCGCTTTTTTCACGTGATCTTTTTCGTGGCGCTTCTGGCCGCCGGTCTCATGCTGGGCGCGGGAGCGTTTTATTATATCGGGCTGGGTCTCGCTGGAATGTTGCTCGCATTCGAGCATCGGCTCGTGACGACTCACAATCTATCGAGGATCGACCAGGCGTTCTTTACGACCAACGGCGTCATTAGTATGGTGCTCTTTGTTCTCATTGCCGTGGATACAGTGGTGGGGAGCACATAGAGGGCCAGACCACCCGGGCGGGAGTGCCCAGCCACACGGCGGGCAGCCGCTGCCCAGACCGCCGCTCAACAGCGCCGCCCGGTACAGCCAGGCGGCCGCCCAGCACGGGAGCAGACATGACCAATATCATCGTAGGCATTTCGGGGGGCAGTGGCGCACCGTACGCGCTGCGCCTGCTCGATGTGCTCCTTCGGGCCGAGTACCAGGTAAAAGTCATTCTCTCGCCGGCCGCCGAGAAGATACTCGCACTGGAGTGCGACGTGCATGTCGAAGGCTCGCTGGTCGAGAGACAAGAACAGCTGCGACGTGCGCTTCCTATAGAAAAAACCGAAGTAGGCCTGGAACTCTACGACCATCGTGACCTTGCTGCGCCGATTTCCAGCGGCTCCTTTCCCTCGTCGGGCATGGTCATCGTCCCGTGTTCGATGGGGACGCTGGGCCGCATCGCCGCCGGCATTTCGCCGGATCTCATCTCGCGCGCAGCCGACGTTGCGCTCAAGGAACGCCGTAAGCTGATCGTGGTACCGCGGGAGACACCGCTCAGCGAAATCCACATCCGCAATATGCTGGCAGTGACACGGGCGGGCGCCGTGGTCCTGCCCGCAATGCCGGGGTTCTACCACCGGCCGGAGCGCATCTCCGATATGGTGGACATGGTGGTCAGCCGTATCCTCGATCAGCTTGGCATCACCAACCAGATTTTCAAGCGCTGGAAAGGTGAGGGCGTCTCCAAATTTCTCAGCGGTGAATGAGTCGCGCAGCCACACTTAACCGGTACACAAACGAATGCGAGTACACACGAGTAGAAGTACGGACGAACACAAGCACGCAGGAACATAAGTACAGACGAACACAAACACACACGAACACAGTAAACACAAAGAAATGCCTTTCCGCGATCTCCAGAGTTACCTGCAGCATCTCGAAGCCAACGACATGCTCCGCCGGGTAAAAGTCGAAGTTGACCCCGAGCTGGAGATTACCGAGATCGTCACGCGCGTGGTACGCGAGGAGGGTCCGGCGCTCCTGTTCGAAAACGTCAAGGGGTCGTCGTACCCGCTGGCGATCAACTTCATGGGCAGCCCACGCCATATCGAGATGATTCTCGGCATGCCTCCGGAGGAGTTGGGCGAAAAGCTAGCGGATCTTATCGAAAAGACGAATCCTCCGACCCTCGAGTCGCTCTGGAGCACACGCAAGCACTGGCCGATGCTGCTCGCCACCCGGCCGAAATCCATTCGCGACGCGCCGTGCCAGGCGGTCGTCGAGCAGCCACACCTCGGCCGGCTCCCCGTCATCAAGTGCTGGCCCGATGACGGCGGCCGTTTCATTACCTTTCCCCTGGTGATGACGCGCGATCCCGTGTCAGGCTCGTCCAATCTCGGTATCTACCGCATGCACCTCTTCGCGGGTGACAAGACCGGCATGCACATGCAGATCCAGAAAGGCGGCGGCTTTCACCATTACCAGGCGGAAAAGATGCGCCAGCCACTCGAACTGGCGTGCGTGCTCGGCGCCGACCCGGCGCTCATGCTCTCGGGAATATTTCCCCTGCCCGAGGGCCTCGAAGAAATCGTCTTCAGCGGTATCCTGCGGGGCAAACGTACCCGGATGACTCGCGCCCACACGCTCGATCTCGACGTGCCCGCCGACGCGGAGTTTGTGTTGGAGGGTGTCGTCCCGCCGCACGAGCGCAAGATGGAGGGGCCGTTTGGCGATCACTTCGGGCACTATTCCGACGCCGCCCTCTTTCCCGTGTTCCACGTCAAAACCGTGACGCGCAAGAAGAAGCCGATCTACCCGGCCGCGGTCGTGGGCAAGCCGCCGCAGGAAGACCGTTACATGGGCGAAGCATCGCAGGAGATCCTGAAACCTTTTATCAAGATGCTGCGCCCGGAGGTCCGCGATCTGTGGGCCTACTACGAAGCGGGTTTTCACAACCTGCTGGTTGTGGCGGTGGAGAGCCGCTACAGCAACGAGCCGGTCAAGACGGCGCTCGGGCTGCTCGGCGAAGGTCAGCTCGGGCTCTCCAAGGTCGTGGTCCTGGTCGGACCGGAGGTCAACGTCAGAAATTTCGCAGCGGTGCTCGGCGCGATTCAGCGCAACTTCGATCCGCACGACGATTTTCTGCTCATCTCGCGCGCGCCGCTCGATACCCTCGATTTTACGAGCTTCAAGATGCACCTGGGCAGCAAGATGATTATCGACGCCACCGGCGAGACCGGCCTGCCCATCGCCGGCCCGGTTCTCGAGGCGGACCCGAGGGACATCGCCCCCAAGATAAAGAAATGGCGCCTGCTGGAGGATACGCTGTTGGCCGTCCAGGTCGGGAGCGATGCGGAATCGGTACTCGAAACCCTGGTCGAATCCAAAGCGCTCTCCAAGGTCAAAATCATCGCCGCCGTCAGCCCCGACGTCGATATCGACGACAACGTAAGCCTCATCTGGGGCATATTCACCCGGTTCGACCCCGCCCGTGACATCCGCTTTACACGAACCTTCATGCAGGGGATAAAGCCGTTCTACGAGGGGGTAATGGGCATTGATGCGACGCACAAGAAGGGGTATCCTGAGGGACTCGTAATGACTGACTACATCAAGAAAAAGGTCGACCAAAGATGGCCGGATTACTGGTCGCAGACGGCATAGCATTTCTCGATAAGACGCTCGTTCCCATGTGGGAAAAGGTCCAGGCGGGGGCGCGGCTTACGCTCGAAGAGGGCGTCGCGCTGCTCAGGACCCGCGACATCGCCGCGCTTGGCAGGATGGCGGATTTCACGAAAAGACAAAAGAGCGGCGACAAAGCCTATTTCGTCATCAACCGGCACATCAATCCCACGAACATCTGCGTGCTCTCGTGCAGTTTTTGTGATTACGCCAAAAAGACCGGCGAGGAAGACGCGTATGAAATGACGCTCGACGAGATCCTGCATCTCGTGACCGACGACATCCGCGAAGTGCACATTGTCGGCGGCCATCATCCCACGTGGCCGTTCGAACGTTACGTGGAAATCGTGCAGGCCGTGCACGACAAGTATCCGAACACGCAAATCAAGGCGTTCACTGCCAGCGAGATCGATTATTTTCATAAACGCTGGAAAATTCCGGAGCGGGAGATCCTGTCGCGTCTTCGCGATGCCGGTATGCGCGCGATGCCCGGCGGTGGGGCGGAAGTGTTTTCGACCCGCGTGCGCAAGGAACTCTTTCCCGGCAAGGCGGGGCACGAGCGCTGGCTCGAGATCCATCGTCTCGCGCACTCGATGGGGATTCCTTCCAACGCCACCATGCTCTACGGCCACATCGAGACCCTCGAGGAACGCATTCAGCACATGATCTATCTCCGCGAGCTGCAGGACGAGACCGGCGGCTTTCTCACCTTTATCCCGCTCGAGTACCAGGTGGGGGACACGCAGCTCGTGCCGCGGCACGCCTCCGCCGTGGAGGACCTGCGCGTGCTTGCGGTGTCGCGGCTCGTGCTCGACAATTTTCCGCACATAAAGGCGTACTGGATCATGATTATGGAAGAAACGGCGGCGATCGGGCTTCACTTCGGCGCGGACGACATCGACGGCACCATCGGCGAGGAGCGTATCGCACACGCCGCCAGGGCGGCGAGTCCGGTCGGCGTGGCGAGAGAGCGCATCGTTCGTTTGATACGAGACGCCGAGCGCATCCCCGTCGAGCGCGACGCGCTGTACAACGAAGTCAGAGTTTACGGAGCGCGGGATGAGGTGGGCAAGTACGATGCGCCGCGCGGCTACCATGGTGCGCCGCAAACGGACGAGGAGCGCACGGGCGATGACGCGCGCGAGCAGGATGAGGCGCGGCAAGAAAAACGCCGGCGCAACGAGACGCGCCAGCAAGACGACGGGCGCCGCACGGCCGCGCGGTGAGGTGAGATGATGTCTATCCGGCTGGGCCGCATTCCCTATCTTAATTCAGAAGTATTCTACCAGGACTTTCCCCTCGACCTCGTCGAGGTAAAAGAATACGTGCCGAGCGCGCTCTCCCGCGCGGCCCGGCGCGGAGAGATCGATATCGGTCCGGTGCCGTCGGTGACCTGTTTCGAGCTGGAGGATCAGTTCATGCCGTTTCGCAAGTTCGGCATCGCGGTCAAGGACAAGGCGAGGAGCGTGCTCCTCTTCTCGCGCCGGCCGGTGGAAGAGCTGCACGGCGCGCACGTTGGAGTAACCGGCGAGTCGTCGACATCGGTGCGCCTTCTCAAGGTCCTGCTCACCCGACGCTACGGTGTAACACCCGAACGCTACGTCTCCACGAAGGAACTGCGGAGCGACGCGGTTCTCTTGATCGGCGATGCGGCGCTCAACAACCGGCACGGCCTGCCCTCGTACCCGCGCGTGTACGACCTGGGCGAGATGTGGCGGGAGTGGACGGGGCTGCCCTTCGTGTTCGCCCGCTGGATCGTGCGCCGCGACTTGAACGCGGAAGCGCTCGAGTTTCTTGGCGAGCTGCTCAGCCAATCGCTGGAAGTCGGGCTGAAACGCATTAACGAAATTGCCGCCAGGCGATCCGACCTCAGCATGACCGTCGGCGAAGTGTGCGAGTACCTGCACGGGTTCACGTATATTCTCGGGGAAAAAGAGGAAGAAGCCCTCGCGCTGTTTCGGGAGTACCTCGACGCCTACGACCACGACACGGCGGACCGCCCGCCGATCGAGGAGGCACCGCATGCTGGATAGGATACGCGAAAAGGTAATAAGCGGCGAGCGCATGACGCGCGAGGAGGGAATGTATCTCTTGCAAGAGGCCCCGCTTCTCGACCTGGCGCCGCTCGCACAGACGGTGCGCAACCGGCACAACCCAGAGCCGGTGGTGACGTTCGTCGTCGATACCAACCTCAATTATACGAATGTGTGCGACGCGTACTGTACGTTTTGCGCGTTCTACCGGACGGATAAGGCGAAGGACGCCTACACGCACTCGATCGAAGACATGATGAAGATGTTCGAGCCGGCGCGCGAGCTGGGAGTGACGACGATTCTTCTCCAGGGCGGCTTGAACGACGCGTTGCCGTTCGGCTACTACACAGATCTCGTGCGCGAGACGCGCCGGCGGTTTCCCGATATTCACCCACATTTTTTCTCGGCGCCGGAGATCAAGAAGATGGAGCACGTGTCCGGGCTGTCCCTGTCCGAGGTGCTGAGGGCGCTGTACGAGGCGGGACTCCGCACCATCCCCGGCGGGGGTTCGGAAATACTCTCCGACAGCGTGAAACCTCACATGAGCAAGCTCTTTCCCAAAGCGAAATCCTCGGACTGGCTGGACGTGCACCGCGAAGCCCACCGCGTGGGAATGCGGACGACGGCGACCATGATGTACGGCCACCTGGAGAAAGACGACGATATTATCGAGCACCTGGAGGTCACGCGGCGGCTGCAGGATGAAACGGGCGGGTTCACGGCGTTCATCCCGTGGAGCTACAAACGCGAGAACACCTCACTGGCGAAGAAGGTGACGATCGAAGCGGGTCCCAACCGCTACCTGAGGATAATTGCGCTGGCCAGGCTCTATCTCGATAACTTCGACCACATCCAGGCATCATGGTTTTCGGAGGGCAAGAAAACCGGTGTGGTGGCGCTGAACTTCGGTGCGGATGATTTCGGCGGCACGATCTTCGAGGAGAACGTGATGAACGCGGCGGGGTTCTACAACCGGACGACGGTGGAGGAGGTCAAAGCGCTGATTCGTGACGCGGGCTTCATACCGGCGCAGCGGACAACGTTGTACGAGATCATCCGTGAGTTCGAGCCTTCGAGTGACGCGCAGGTGGGCTAGATGGTGGGCGGGCATGGGGGGTGTTCCCATGCTCAGACAGTCCTCGGCGCACGAGTTGTTTTGCCCATCGCAATATTGGTTTCGCGCCTGCGGAAAGCGCCAGGGAAAACCCCCCAAGCCCGCCCACCGAATCCGACTTGGAA
>JAZGDW010000103.1:0-2322 GCA_036478295.1 Candidatus Krumholzibacteriia bacterium | reverse complement strand
TTATCAAACGGTCGCTAGCGATCCGGGAGAAGGCGCTGGGTCCCGAGCACCCCCACGTGGCCACGGCCCTGGAGAACTACGCCCGCCTGCTGCGCGAGACCGGACGTGGCAACGAGGCCGCAAAGCTGGAGGCCCGCGCCAGGACCATCCGGGCCAAGCGCGCCGAGCAGAACCCGGCGAAGTGACTTAGGTTCCTCCACTGCCAGCGGGCGGCGGCCCCGCATATTCGGGCCGTCGCTCGTCTCGTCGTACCTGGGTCCAACAAATGGGCACGCGTGCGGCGAGAGCCCGTTTCGTTATCCGGCGCCATGGTGGACGGCCATCGCTCGCCCGCGCGAGGCGGCGGACGGGGGAGGGTACCCCGGTCGGCACAGGGACCCTCCGCGCCGCGCTTCGGGTTCCCAGCCGGACACCTTCAAAAATCTGGCGGCAGGTGGCTGAACCTGTTGTTGTCACGTGTTGCCCACTTCACAGTCCGAGCGCTCCGAGGACCCCGACGCGCGCCATTGCCGTCAACTCCGGCGGGTTTCATGTCGCCACCGCGATGCTTTCGGTCGCGCCAGCGCTTGAAGAGAACGAAGATGAGCACGAGCGCACCGAGCTGCAACAGGTTGTGCAGCACGATGAGGATACCGTCCTTCTCGCCGATTGCGGCGTAGAGGAGCGTGCCGATGAAGCCGTAGGCAGCAACACCAAAAAAACAGGCGCGGAAATCGATGCGGGACTTCGCGCTAAGGCCGCCGTCGAGCCGTCTGGCATGAACCGCCATGCCGGCGCGTGCACCCAACATGATCGAAAGTACCGTGACCGCAAGACCGAGCGCGGTCGAGGTGCCATCGATTTCTTCCTCGTAGGCGTACCGTCCGGAACCTTGAGTTACGATTATCGTCTCGCCAAAGTCAATCCAGACAGGTGCGCCGAGAGCGACGACCAAATTCACCACGACGAGGATGGTGGCGACGGCGGTCACAATTCCAACTACCCAGGCAAATGCTGTGCGCAACTCTCACCCGCCCTCACTCTGTTGACCTGTTCCCCGTTTTCGTACCACGTCTTAAGTTTAGTGCCGGTACGTTAATTTGAGAAGAGCCAATTCGACCGTCGTCCGGGAGCCTTGGGAGCAAAACTGGAGATCATAGATTACCGACGCTCGGGCTGCCGGTCGTAGTCTTTCCAGAGTGTGCATGGCCCTTGGCTGCCACCCACCCTCGGGCGTCCGCAGGATCAGGCGGTAGCCGGCGGGGTTCAGGATAACCTCCAGGTCAAGGCGCTCGACCACCAGAGGGCCGTTCGGCCCGCCTCAGTTCCGATACGTCGATCAGTGCCTTGGTCTCCGGTACTAAATGTTTCTCTTGAATACGAAGTATTGTTGAGGGCCTCTACTGTCAGTCGCCCAGCTTTGGCAAGCTAGCGCTCAATACTCATAACAAACCCGATGACGTTTGACCCGACTGAGATCGAGGAATGTCTTCTGGCTAAGCTCATCTCGGCTCATACAATTTACGAAATTCCTCTTATCCGGAGTAACTATGTCCAGGACATTACCGTCAAGATCAATCAGTGCATCTAACCAAATTGCCCCACCTTCCTTGAAGTAAGACTTCATCCCATATGCAATAAGCTTCCCATTTACAGTTTTGATATTACCGTTAGCTAGGAAGCGCGAGCTACCAGTGCTTCCGAATACGAGGTAGTTACGGTCGTGCGTCCAGTATGAGGTTTTGACTATGAAAGTATCACCCGAAATACGCTGAACCTCCATCACGCCATGATCGCTTTCTGTTCCAGCGGCGACAAGGAGCATGTTGCCGCTCCGAATAAGCGCTTCGGGCATCGGTGACTCCTTATAGGTCTCCGGGTTAATTACGATATCGATCGGCGACGGGAAGATCACAAACGCCCCGTCCCCCAGGTCTGGATTGCCTTGGATATCGAGGCAGTCAATTACATCGCCACTCTCAGCACCAACGTCGATGACATAAACAATCAAACCTTCATCAACTATAAATACGGGGTTTTGAGAGCAGTTTTTAATCCAACTTACGTGCTGACTAATACTATCTGCGTTCAGAGCGTGTGCGTGGACTGAGAATACAATCCCCGACACGACTACCCATAACATGACAATCAAATGCCAATGCGATATGACGATGTCTTTCCTATAATGCGCTTCGTGTTTGTGGTTCATAGCCGTGTTCCTCTTGTAGAGGCTGGACTTAGCCGATATTCCCCAATTTACGCATGCGGTTAGTTCTAGTTGTGAGCATCAAGTTTATCATTGCTCCAGATGCGGAAGATTTAGGCCGGGGTATTTGATGTTCT
>JAZGDW010000102.1:0-21142 GCA_036478295.1 Candidatus Krumholzibacteriia bacterium | reverse complement strand
TTGTTGATATCCTCTATGACGAGGTCCACCGGGTTGTTCTTCAGCCAGGAACGGGCGTAACGAGCGAGGACGAAATTTGCGTTGTACCAGCTGCCGCGCCTCAGCACGCGCATGCCGTCATACTCTTCCTCGGAACGGGCACCAGCATACCCAGTGGTCAGCAGCGTGACCTCGTGCCCTTTCGCCGCCAGCCGCGTGAGGATTTCGTGGAGGTGAACTTCCGCGCCCCCGGCGTCGGGATTTCTGAGGTCTCGCCAGTTCACGGCCAGGAATTTTGCCAAGACCTCCTCCTCGCTATTTCTTCCGGGCGATGCAGCCGACAACCATCGCGGTGTTCTCGTAGATCCCCTTGGGCACCAGCGATCGCAGCGCCCGCCAGCCGCGCGCGATGAAGCGCGGTCCCCGCCGGAACATCGGCAACCGCAAGCCGATCCGCAGGCACAGCCGTCTGAAACCCCGATACCATATCGGAGGACACAAATTATGTCCATATGTTCCCAGAACCTGCAACCCTCGCGACTCCAGCAGTTCGCGAAGCTCACGGGCGGAAAACTCCGTTTCCCAACCGGCGAACCACTTGCCGAACACGATGAGTATGTGCTTGAGAACAGTGTAGTAGTGATACCGTTGTGGAACATCGACGAGCACGATCCCACCTTTTTTCAAAACCCGCACGTTCTCGTCGAGCAGATCGGCAGGATTGCGGAAATGCTCCAGCAGTCCCTGGTGGAAAACCACATCGAAGGATTCGTCACAGAAAGGAAGGGCCAGCGCATCGCCACAGGTGATTATCACCGCGTTTCGCAGCGAGTTCTTCATCAGCGACAGGGATTCCTCGCTGTAATCGAGTGCGTACGCTGTCGCGTTGCGGGACGCCAGTGTATCCGTATCGCGGCCGGTTCCCGCGCCGACTTCGAGGACGCGCAAGCCGTCAACTCTTGACCACCGCTCGAGATTGTCAAGGATGCGATCGTCGGTGCCGTAGACATCATCGATCGCCTGTGAGGCTGCCCAAAACTCATCCCAATGTTTCTTTTCGGAAGACCGCGCCATCGATCTGGACTGTCAATAGCCCCGGCGGATTCTGTCCGCCAGCATGGGGGGGAGGCCCGCGTCGAGTATTTTTCTCGCGGCCTTGTCGATATCATAGTCGACACGGAAAATCTCGATGGTCTTAGACTCATCGTCGTAGATCACGTAGGCTGCCCGGCAATCGCCGTCTCTCGGCTGCCCAACGCTGCCTACGTTGACGATCAGCTTGCTCTCGGGCGTAACTTTGATCCGCTCTCCGGGGCGAAACGGAGCGACCGCCCCGGTATCCGTGTGCACGGCGGGAAAATGCGTATGTCCTATGAACGCCACCGCGTGCTTCATGACATGAAATGCATCGGCCGCTTCCAGCGGCTCCAGGACGTAGATCCACGACTCAGGATCGGCGGGCGAGGCGTGCACCACAAAGAAGTCCTTGGCGTCGAGAGCGAGTGGAAGATCTTTCAAATAGGATTCGCTTTGCTCGTCGAGGTTCTGCTGGCTGTAAATGATGCCCGCGCGCGCGACCGGGTTGAAGAATACACGCTCTGAAAGATCGATGACCGCCGCATCATGATTACCGAGAACCGCCTTGCACCTGGGCAGCTCCGTGACAGTGTGCACGACCTCCTTTGGGTTCGCCCCGTAACCGACAAAATCACCGAGGCAGTAGGTCGAATCAATATCCTGCTTGTGAGCACTTTCGAGAACCGCTTGCAACGCTTCGAGGTTGCTGTGGATGTCTGAAAAGAGGAGGTGTCTCAAATCTCGTCCCGCCTGTATTCGTGTGCGAAACGGTCGAGGACTCCGTTGACGAAACTTCCCGCTTCACGCGAACTGTATTTGTGCGCGATTTCTATCGCTTCGTCGATGATGACCTTGGCCGGAACTTCCCGGAAGAAGAGCATCTCGGCAAGCGCGAATCTCAAGATGTTTTTGTCGATTAGTGAGATGCGTTCCAGTTCCCAGTTAT
This sequence comes from Candidatus Krumholzibacteriia bacterium, assembly GCA_036478295.1. Lineage (GTDB taxonomy): Bacteria > Krumholzibacteriota > Krumholzibacteriia > WVZY01 > WVZY01 > JAZGDW01. The sequence continues at coordinate 19,140 of JAZGDW010000102.1, read as the reverse complement.
CCAGGCAAGAGCGTATTTTTTCGTCGAGGTCGGCCACTGTTTCGCGAACTTTCGCCAGCAGCGTCTGGGCGTATTCTATCGTCTCTGGGGTTGAAGCTCGATCCTTCGTCTGCCCGTCGAGGATTTCGGTCCAGGGTTTGTCTGAAAACTCCGACTCGTAAAGAGCCTGCAGAACGACTTCCCTTGCCTTTCGCCGCTTGCCCACTTTGCGATCAGCTCTCCCACAGGGTCATCATCTCAATCAGTGCCAGCGCGCTTTCCCACCCCTTGTTTCCAACCTCGCCTCCCGCGCGGTTCATCGCTTGTTCCAGCGTGTCGGCCGTAACGATTCCGTAGGTCACGGGAATCGAGCAGCGCCGGGAAACTTCCGCGACTGAATTAATAACAGACGCTGACAGGTTTTCAAAGTGATTTGTCTCGCCGCGAATGATCGCGCCCAGGCAGATGATACCGTCAGCCCTGCCGGCTGTCCCTACCCGCATGGCCATCTGTGGTACTTCAAAAGCGCCGGGCACCCAGTACACATCCACGGCTGCTGGATCGGCCCCGTGTTTTTCCAGGCATTCGATGGCGCTGTCGACGAGGCGTGAGGTCACAAATTCGTTGAAGCGGCCCGCGACGACTGAGACCCGCCGGTTGATCACCTCCAGGCTGCCCTCGTGCACGCTCGGCATCTGCCTACCCCTTGCGATCGGTACCGTTCAACTGCGACGCGCGTGCTTCCAGACCCACGAGGATGTGGCCAAGCTTGTCCCTCTTGGTGGAAAGATAGCCGATGTTGTTTTCGTTGGCGGAGACTTCAACCGGCACGCGCTCGACGATTTCAATTCCGTATGCCTTGAGTCCGACCACCTTTTTCGGATTGTTGGTGAGCAGCCGCATTTTCTTGATGCCAAGGTCGGCCAGAATCTGCGCTCCGATCCCGTAGTCCCTCAGGTCCGGCGCAAACCCCAATTCCTCGTTGGCCTCGACGGTGTCCCGCCCGTGCTCTTGCAAGGCGTAGGCCTTGATCTTGTTCTCGAGTCCGATGCCGCGACCTTCCTGTCGCATGTACAACAGTACTCCGCGACCGGCGTTCTCGATCTGAGACAGCGCGGTGCCAAGCTGCGAGCCGCAGTCGCAACGCATCGAGCCGAACACGTCACCGGTGAGGCACTCGGAGTGTACCCGTACCAGGGTCGGCTCGTCGCCGCCGATGTCACCCCTGACCAGAGCCACGTGCCGGGCGTCGTCGATCTCACTCTTGTAGAGGTACAACGTGAACGTGCCGTAGCGCGTCGGCAGTTCGGTGTGCGCAGTTCGCGAGACGAGCTTTTCGGTGCGGCGCCGGTATTCGATCAGGGCCTGGATAGTAACAATTTTGAGGTTGTGCTCCACAGCGATCCTTCCGAGCCGGGGCAGGCGCGCCATGTGGCCATCCTCGTCGATCACCTCACACAATACGCCGGCAGGGTAGAGACCGGCCAGCGTGGCCAGGTCCACCGACGCTTCCGTATGCCCCGCGCGCCGCAGCACGCCTCCCGGATAAGCGGTAAGGGGAAACACGTGTCCCGGCCGGGCGAAATCGGCGGCCTTGGAGTGCGCTGCAATCGTGGCCCGTATGGTCTCCGTGCGGTCGAAGGCGCTGATTCCGGTGGTTGTGCCCCGGATGGCATCGATGGACACCGTGAACGCCGTACCCAGCTTGGCCGTGTTGTCGGCCACCATCGGTTTGAGGTCCAGCTCCCGGGAGCGCTCCGGCGTCAGACCGAGGCACACCAGTCCCCTCGCTTGCTTGATCATGAAATTGATTTTGTCCGCGGTAATCTTCTCCGCCGCGATAATCATGTCCCCTTCGTTCTCGCGTGATTCGTCGTCGACAACGATAACGATGTTGCCTTTGCGCATTTCCGAGATCGCTTCCTCAACACTGCAAAAAACGCTCATCACTTCTCCTCTTGGTACGGGCTCGTTCGCTTGCGCGTTTGCACCCTTGAATCTATCCTCCGTAAGTATTCCATAACGTACTTGCCAACGATGTCCGCTTCTACGTTGACTCGGGTGCCACTCTCGTAGTCCCCGACAATTGTATTTTCCAAAGTGAATGGTATGATGGTAATGGTAATCAGGTTGTTCGCGGATTCGATGACCGTCAGGCTCACACCGTCGATGGCGATCGAGCCTTTCTCCACCGTCAAATCGGCGATCCCATCCGGCACGCGCACGCTTAGAAGCCGGTCCTCGCCGTCCCACACGAACGACTCGACGCTCGCGACGCCGTCGACATGGCCCTGCACGAGGTGACCGCCGAGGGCGGTAACGGGTGTCGCCGCAGTCTCGAGATTGACTCGGGCAGGGCTGGTCAGCGAATCCAGGGTCGTGCGACGAAGGGTTTCGCCCACAGCCGTAAAACCGAAGCGCTCGCCGTCTACCATTTCAACCGTCTGGCACACGCCGTTCACCGCCACGCTGTCCCCCCGTGCGAGGCGGCCGCAGGTGGCAGTGGTGGCGGCGACGACGAACGAACGGCCCTGCGGCGTGTCGCGCCGGCTTTCGATTGTCCCGATTTCCTTGATGATCCCTGTGAACATCCGTTACTCCCAAGACACTCTGGGTAGCAGCCGTTCCAGCAACGCGGTCCGGGTCGTCGAACGCAGGTAGCTGATCAGAATGTCGCTGTCAAACTTTGACACTCCCACCGACACCGCCCCGAGCCTGTCGCGGTCGATCGCCGTTTCCGCCATACCCACACCGTCCGGGCCAAACATGATCGGTGATACGAAAAGGTGCATCGCATCCCACAGGCCCCGCCGCGCGAAACTCGAGAAAACCTCGGCCCCACCTTCCACCAGCAGGCTGTGAATTCCCGCTTTGCCCACACTCTCGAGCAATGAGCGCGGATCGAGCCGTCCGTCTTGCCGGGCACAGGTGAGCACCCGCCCACCCTGATCGACAATGCGCGCGCGGCGCGTGTCATCACAATCATCCCCGGCGACAACGATGAAGGGCCGTCGCTCACCGGTCCACCGGTACCCTGAGGGAAAACGCAGGCGAGCATCCATCACCACGGGCGTCGGGGCGGGAATACCGTCGAGCAACCGGCAATCCAGTTGCGGCGAGTCGACGAGCAACGTCTCGCTACCCACCAGTACCCCGTCGTGGATTGCACGGAGCCGATGTGCAAAGCGCCGGGCCTCGGCCCCGCTAATCGTATCCCTACTGCCCCGCCTCGCCGCGATTCGACCGTCGAGAGAACAGGCCATTTTCAGCGTTACGACCGGCCCCAACTGCAGCGCATTCTTGAAGTAGGGGAGGTTGAGCAGCAGGGCCCGCTCGGCACGCACACCGAGCGCCACCTCGATGCCGTGCGAACGCAGCGCTTCGATTCCGCGTCCGCCGACCCTGGGGTCCGGATCAAGCGTGCCCACGACCACGCGTCGCACACCGCTGTCCAGTATGCGGTCTGTGCACGGCGGCGTCCTGCCGTAATGCACGCATGGCTCGAGCGTCACGTACAATGTGGCACCCAGTGCCGCGGGACCGGCTCGGTCGAGCGCTTCCGTCTCCGCGTGCTCCCGGCCGCGGGCTGCGTGATATCCGTCACCGACCACCCGGCCGTCACATACCACGACCGCTCCCACCAGGGGATTGGGCCGCGTGCGACCGGACCCTAGCCAGGCCAGGTCGATCGCACGATCCATCCACGTGCCGTCGTCGCCTGGGCCCGGTTCGCGCCCGACCCGCAGCCCCTCTGTGCCATCCAGGAGTTTGTGCGTCCTGACCATGTTCCACCGACGGCGCGCCGTCCTTGGGGGTTGTTGAACTGGACCTACCGTATCGGGGAAAAGAGAGGAGGTACGCACACCTATACCGCGCCGGGCACACGGCACCCGGCGTGGGCGGTTGCGCGAGAGCACCTTCTCCCATCCAGACTTTAACTGTCGGCTCCGGAATCTCACCGGCTCTGTGAACGTCGCCGCTCACTCGCGGGCTTTACCGCCGGTGGGGACTTTCACCCCGCCCCGAAGGCTTCTCTAGTGGAATTATCAAGTGAAATCTGTCACTTGTCAAGGGCTTCCGCCCCACCGGCGGGCTGTCTTCGGGGCTCGCCCGGTACGCGTGCCCCGGAGCGTAGCTCAACCCGCGAGCAATGCGTCCACGAAGTGGGAAGCGGTGAACTCGGAGAAGTCCTCTACGCCCTCGCCGACCCCGATGAAACGAACCGGTATGCCGAGCGTCTGTTTGACAGCGATGACGATTCCACCCTTGGCCGTGCTGTCCAGCTTGGTGAGTATGATGCCCGTCACCTCGACGTGCCGTTTGAACTCGGCGGCCTGGCGCAGGCTGTTCTGGCCCAGCGTGGCATCGAGCGTCAGATAGGTTTCGACCGAATCCGGACCGAGCACCTTCTCACACGCCCTCTTGATCTTCTTGAGTTCCTCCATCAGGTTGACCCGGGTGTGAAGCCGGCCCGCGGTGTCGACAATGACGTAATCATCCGACCTCGAGCGCGCAGCGGTACACGCGTCGAAAGCGACGGCCGCGGGGTCACCTCCTTGCCGGTGCCCGACAATCTCGACGTCCAGCCGCCGGGCCCAGATCTCGAGCTGGTCGATGGCCGCGGCGCGGAAAGTATCGGCGGCGGCAAGAATCACGCTCCTGCCCTGGTTCCGGTGGTAATGGGCCAGCTTCGCGATGCTCGTAGTCTTGCCGACGCCGTTCACGCCCACGACGATGAGCGCCCGCGGGTACCCGTGCGTCAACGTGGATGGTGCTTCGTCCTCACCGAGGAGCGCCATGAACTCTTCGCGCAGGAATTCCCGTGGATCGCCCACGTCACCCCTGGACGCGAGGTCGCTCATGATGCGCTCGCAGGCGTCGACTCCCATGTCGGACCCCAGCAGGAGTTCCTCAATGGTGTCACGGTCCGCTTCGCTGAGGGTTCGATGCCGCTCGAAGATCCCTTTGAGGGGAGAAACAAACTGCTCCCGCGTCTTTTGCAGACTGGATTTGAGGTCGAACATGAACTAGCTTTGCACGGACACTTTTTCGGCGGGCTCGGCCGCTGGGGGCGGGGTTGCCGGTGCGTGGGGACGTATGCGGTCGACTTCACCGATGTGAAGAGAGATCATCCTCGACACGCCGGGCTCGGCCATGGTGACGCCGTAGAGGTTGTCCGCGGCCTCCATGGTCTTCTTGTTGTGGGTGATGACGATGAACTGTGTCCTGTTGGTGAAGGACTTGATCATACTGACGAACCGGCCGATGTTAGCATCGTCGAGCGGCGCGTCCACCTCGTCGAAGACGCAGAACGGGCTTGGCTTGACTAGATAGATTGCGAAAAGCAGCGCCAGGGCCACCAGCGCCCTCTCTCCACCGGACAGGCTCGATATGTCGTGCAACCGTTTGCCCTTGGGATTGGCCACGATCTTGATGTTTGCCTCCAACGGATCATCCGAATCGACGAAAAGGAGATCCGCCTCTCCACCGTCGAAGAGCGTCAGGAAAGTGCTCTTGAAATTCGTACGGACCTTTTCGAAGGTCTCGGCCAGCCGCCGCCGTGCTTCCTTGTTGATGCGCCGGATGGCCTGAATCAGTACTTCCCTGGCCTCGTCGAGATCAGCCTTCTGCTGGGAAAGAAAATCGAATCTCTCTTTTTTCTCCGTGTACTCCTCGAGGGCCAGCATGTTCACCGGTCCGAACGATTCCAGCTGCGACTTCAGGGACGTGAGACGATCGTGGTCCATCTCCTCCCACTCCGCCGCGTCGAACAGGGCGCGGTTCTTCGTGTACGGATCGAGATCCTGATTGAAATCCTCCCTCGCTTTGTCGACGAGGCTGCTTATCCTCGTGTCGATCGTCGCTAGCTCGAGGTCGCACCGTTGGAGGTTCTCCCGCTTTTGATCCCTGCGGCCCTTGAGCTCCTTCAACTCTCCTTCCAGACGGTTGCATTTCTCTTTGATAACGTCGCAGGATTCCCGGGCCTTCTCGATATCCTTCTCGACCGCGTCCAGCCGGGCATGAAATTCGGCGATCTGAGTCCTGGAGCTATCGATCTCGCCTTCCGCGGCCGTGATCTCCTCGCGGCAGCGCCGGGCGTCCTGTTGGCGCGAGGCAACGAGTTCCCTCATCTCTTCCTGGAGCATTTCGCTATTGCTGCGCTTTTCTTTGGCGGTCGTTATCTCACCGGTGACGGTCACGACTTCCAGTCGGATGCGCCCCGCGCTTTCACCAATGGATTCCTTGCGCCGCTCGAGCTCTACGGCCTTGCCCTCGAGCGAGGAGAGCTCCTCGTCCGTGGTGTCCACGTCCACCAGTTCTTCGACGGCGCGTGCGGGGGTGCCGAGCCGGTCCTGAATCTCCTTCATGGATTTCTTGTTCTGCATTACCGACGCAGAGAGCGTGAAGAGTTTTTCTCGAACCCGGACCAGATTGATTTCCAGCACGCGATGTTGCTCGAGTGCCTGCTCTTTCGCCATTTCCTTCTCGTTCAACTGATCCCGCAGCACAACCATCTCTTCGACCAGTCCCTTCTTGGCGCGAGCGAGCCTCTCCTTGCGGTTCTGCAGTGTCGACGCCCGGAGTTTTGAGCGCTCGATCATCGCCGTCAACTCTTCGAGCTTGCTGTCGATTTCGAGCAATGTCATCTCGATATCATCCGTGCCTGCCACCAGGATGCGCCCGGGCCCATCGAAGTACACCCCGTCGAGAGTGGCCACACGCAGGGACGGATCGCGTTTCATCACGGCGAGCGCTTTTGGTACGTCTTCCACCACCACGACCGCTGCCAGGTACGGCTCGAGGAAGCTCAGCACGCCGGCGTCGCCGTCAACGAAGTCGAGTGCGCGTCCGAGTACGTCGCCCGAGGTGCGGACCGCATCCCCCGACCTGCCACCGTTGGGATAGAGCAACTGGTAGCGACCCTTTCCCGCCCGCTGCATGGCGTCCAGGCAACGCAGTGCGCTGTCCTCGCTCTCCGCGAGCAGACCCTGGAGTACCGGCGCCAGACAGGCCTCGAAACACCGCCGGTATTTCTTGTCGACACGGACCTGGTCGGCAAGCACGCCCTTCATCGAACTGCCCTCGATGAGTTCGTCCCGGCTGTGCTCCTGCTTGATGCGTTCCAGGTATTCCTTACGCTCCTTGTGGCGGTTGAAATCTATATTGACCCGGCCGTAGTGGTCTTCACATTCCGCAAGCAGATCGACAGCCCTTTCCGAACGCCGCGATGCTTCTTCGAGCGCCGCGATCACCTTTGAGATGTCGCTCCTCTTCTCGCCCACCACAACCGTCTGCCGGCCCAGCTTTTCTACCAGTTCCGCCTCCTCCCTCTTCAGAGAGGACTGCTGTGTGTTTTCCTTTTGGTTTTTCTCCTCTATTTCGAAGAGACGGTTGTGGAGGTGTTCCCGCTCTCCGCGTTCGCGCTCCTTTTCCCGAACCAGGTCCAGCGCGAGCTGTTTCTTGTCGCGCAACCGGATCTTCACTTCTTCCAACTCGTTCGATACGGCTGCCAGCGATTCCTCGCGGTCCGAGAGCTCTTCGCGCCGGGCGCGCAGCCACGCTTCTCGCTCTTCGATCGTGCTCTGGTAGCCGCCGATATCATCGGCCAGCGATATCAGCTTGTCTTCCGCACGCCCGATCTCTTCCTCGTCTTCGAGAACGCGGTTCCTGGTGCTGGCGATACGTTCGGTCAGGATTGCGATGCGCTCTTCACGTTGCTGCAGCGTTTGACTGAGCTCGTAGCGGTTCTCCTGCAGATCTTGCAGTTGCCGCTCCAACTCGGATCCACGGATACGAGATTCCTGAAGCTGATTCTCGAGGCGGGCGATTTCATTGTCGTCGGCGAGCGTGATCCCCTCGTGGTGCTCTCTATCGCGCTGCACAGCATCGTGCTTTTCCAGTAACTCGAAGAGCGATCGCTTGATGAGAACCGCTTCCATGTTATCGACGGTCGCTTTGAGCTTCGCGAATCGGGCGGCCTTCCCCTTCTGGTAGCTCAGTGAGCGGATTTCTTTCTCGAGCTCGACCAAAATGTCGGCCAGTCGCGTGAGGTCGGTATCCGTGTGGCTGATCTTGCGAAGGGCCTCTTCCCGCTGGAGGCGGTAGCGCATCACCCCGGCGGCTTCCTCTAACAGTTGTCGCTTGTCCTGGTCCTTATCACTGATAACCGAGTCCACCATTTCCCGCTCGATGATGGAATAGGTGTGGCTGCCCAACCCCGTATCCACGAGAAGATCTTTGATGTCTTTCAAGCGTACGAGCTTGCCGTTTAGTTGATACTCGCTGAGGCCGCTCCGGTAGAGCTTGCGCGAGATGGTGATGTCGCCGTAATCCAGTGGCAGCGCGCCGTTCTCATTGGAGAGCGTCATATGGACCTCGGCCATGCCCAACGGTTTGCGAAGCTTGGTCCCGTTGAAGATGACGTTTTCCATCTTCGTGTTTCGCAGCATCCGGGTCTTCTGTTCGCCCAGAACCCAGCGGATCGAGTCGACAATATTGGTCTTGCCGCATCCGTTGGGTCCCAGAACGGCGGTCACCCCGTCGGAAAAATCCATTTCCAGACGATGCAGAAACGATTTGAAGCCTGATATCTCAAGCTTTTTCAGGCGCAAGATCGACCCCTCGAGTCTGAACCAACTGCCACTGACGTGCCCGCAGCCAACGCGGGCGCGTTCAGCCTTCTACCTTGGTGATGCGAGTAAACTTAACCCTGGGAACTTCGTCCAGCCTTATTTTCAGGTTTCTCGCCTCGCTCCTGCGGTCGCAAGGGCCCACGTAGACGCGGTACCAATTCCCCTTCGCCCCCAGGTCCACGTTGGCGATAACCACCGGGTAGCCGCGGTCGTTCAGGTAGTAGGCGTCCCCGCGGGCATGCTGGAGATCGCGGAAGGAGCTGACGTGCACCAGAAATTTCCCCGCGAAATCGTGAATGTTCTCCGTCACCAGAATGCTGCTGGCGAGATTCTCCTTCTCTTCGGGTGGCGGCGCTACATCGGTCTCTGCAGGTGCAGGTGTCTTGGGGGTCGTTTGTGACGCCACCATCCGGGACGTATCCGCGGCGGAGACCGCGGTGTCTCGCGGCTGCGGGACCGGTGGCGGTGTCTGTGGAGTCGATTGAGGTTGCCGCGTCGTTTCCGTGATCTCCTGGGGCTCGCCATTCTGCTCGCGCACCGACTTGGTCTGGTAAAGCCACCACAGAAAAAATGCGGGCAGCAGGACCGCGAGGATGGTCAGGACAATCTTGGGAAACGCCGAGGTGCCTTGCCCCTTCGAGGCGGACTTGGCGCCTCCAGAGAAAACTCCCGGCGGCGGCTGGGCGGCAGGGGGCGCCGATGGTTCACCCGGCGCGGGGGCTTCGTACACCGGTGCCTGGTCGTACACCGGCCGTTCGTCGACCTCGTCGACGGGTGTGAGAACAATCGTATCGTCCAACTCCGGTTCCGGTTGTCCAGGCGGAACGGGTGGTTCGGCGGGCGTGGGCCCGGTGGCCGCCGGTCCGGTGGGCGCCCGCCCGGTCGGTGATGGTCCCGCGGGGGCTGGCCTCTCGGTTCCCGGTTGGGCAGGCACCGACACGTCACCCGCGATCAAACGAACACCCCACAGCGTCGCCTGCCGCTCGCGAGAAATTCTGTCTTCCAGCGCGTCCAGCCCTCCCGCTGGCGCGTGCCCACCGACACGGAGGAGAACCGGCACGTCGACCTGCTCCAGGATCGGATGCACTTCCTGTTCGTCGTCGAGAACGGGGCCGCAGTAGATGACACACTTCGAATGGCTCGCAAGATAACGTGATGCGCTGACGAACACGTCCATGACAAAGGGGCTCTTGCGCGAAACGGGGAAAGAGCCCGCACCGATCACGTTCACGCCACCTGTCGCGGTCTGCTTGATAACACCCAACGAGCTTCCATAGAGTAGCATGTCGAGAAATCCCAGCGAGTCGTGCTGGGGCACGATTCCGTCAAGACCTACGGAAAGAAAGTCACAATCCACGAGGAGCATATCCGGCAACTGGTACTGCAGCGTCTTTGCGAGCAGCGCACCGAAGTAATTGCGCGCCTCCCGATCGTCGTCCGTGGAACACAGGTAGATGGACAGAGGGGCCCGCTGTGCCCGTGCAACGATATCGCCGGCCAGAGCCTGCAGAGGCGCCAACAGGTTATCCGGCAGCATACCGCCTGCAAAGGCCTCCCTCAGAAGCGCTGGCGAAGCGGCGATTTCGTATGTCTTGATCTGCTCCATATTACAACCGCGGCCCGGTTCGGGCCCCGTTAGACGGACAGCAATCCGGCAATCGCCTCCTGGAGATCGGTGTCCTGGCTTTCGAGAATGGTCCTGAAGTTCAAACGTACCTCTTTGTCCTTGATGCGTGTAAGGACGGGTACGGGGAGTCCGCGCATCCGGCGCGCAAGCGTCGACGCCTCTTTCTCCGACCCGCAGCTGATGACCAGTGCCACAGAGGGCACGTTTTTGACGGCGAATGTCCCGCCGCCGATGGCGGCGTGGTCATCGTGCACCGAAACCCGGTACGCGGACCGCGCCTCCGGAGCCAGCCCGGCGGCTAACCGCTCTGCACGGCTTCGCAGCACCGCGACGTCCTCGGTTGCCTGGTGAAGAACCGGGACCTCGCCGACGGGATCCGATTCGAACAAGTAGACCCTCAATAGAGCTTGCAGCGCTGCAATGGTCAGCTTGTCGATCCGCAACGCCCTGCGCAGCGGGTTTTGTTTGAGGCGTCTGATAAAATCCGCTCTGCCGACGATGATTCCCGCCTGAACGCCGCCGAGGAGCTTGTCTCCACTCATCGTCACACAATCGATCCCAGACCGCAGAACATCGCCCACCGGTTCTTCGCCCTCGATCCCCGCTCTCTCGAAATCAAAAAAAGAGCCACTGCCAAGATCGTACACCACATGACACTCCTTGCGCCGCGCCAATGCCACGAGTTCCGCGATGGTGGTCTCGTGGGTAAATCCCCGGATGTCATAGTTGCTGCGATGGGCGCGCAAGAAAACGTCTCCCGGCCGCGCAAATTTTTCATAATCGCTTATGTAGGTTCGGTTTGTCGTGCCGATCTCAATCACTTCCGAGGCAGCCCGCTGCAGAATATCCGGCAGGCGAAAGCTGCCGCCTATCTCCACCAGCTCGCCCCGGGAGACGATGACGCGACCGGGCGGGGAGACAGAGCTAACCACGAGGTACACCGCGCCCGCGTTGTTGTTCACCACCATCGCCGCTTCGGCTTCGGTGGCCATACACATCATCTCGAGCATCCGCTCGCCCCGCCCGCTGCGCTCTCCCGACTCCAAATCCAGTTCGAGATTGACATAATGGTCCATCGCATCGGAGATCGCCGCCCGCACCTTCTGTCCAAGGAGGGCTCTGCCCAGGTTGGTGTGGAGGATGACCCCGGTGCCATTGATCACACGGCGCATGCCGCCGGTTCGCAGCGAGCGCGCACGGCAAACGACCTGCTCGACAATCGCTTTCTTGGCATCGCCACGTCCCGCCGGCAGCGGGCCGTGATGGCCCGCCCGGAATTCCTCGACCACCCGTCTAACAAGGTGGGTCCAGGGGAAACGGGGATGCGCCGCGCGCAGCGACTCGACTGCGTCAGCTCCCAGTAGGTCGTCTACCGGCGGGATCGAGCGCAACGCCGCCTTGGGTGTGGAATGCTTCATGTGCGATCTCTGTTTCGAGGTCCAGGTTCGTCCCATCCGTACGCGAACATCCTCCTCCTCATTTTTCTAACACATGAGAAGGGAAGGGTCAATTGCTACAAAACTCGGGATCCGGTACACGGAAATACCTTTATATAATTGCAATAAATCTTTACAAATTCAAGAGATGTCGCATAGCGTCAACATTTGGTTGAATTCGCACCCCTTTTCTGATATCGCAGAGGCAACATGAGAAGACCTTTGCTTGTGGCGGTGCTGGTCGTGTCCACGCTGGCCAGCTGTGGGCGCCCGCCGGTGCCGAAGGAGGTTCTCGTCTACCGGGGGCTGAGCGAAAACCTGCCCCGGCTGGACCCGAGCATCCTTGCCGGAAGTCGCATCCTCATCGACCCCGGGCACGGGGGCCATTTCCAGGGTACTGTGGGGCGGGAGGGACTCCAGGAAGCCAGGGTCAACCTCGGTGTATCGCTCTACCTCTGGGGGCTGCTGCGGGAAGCGGGCGCGGACGTCCACCTGACGCGCTCGGCGGAACGAGATTTCCTTACCCAAGCAGACTCTTCGCTGGCCGGCGAACTCGGAAAGCGGGTCTCGATGGTGGACTCGCTACAGCCGGATATCCTGGTTTCCATTCACCACAACGCCCAGAACGACCGCGATCCAGGCAAGAACGCCATCGAAACCTACTACCGCTTCGGTGATCCGGCATCGCGCGACCTCGCGTTCGCTGTCCACCGCCACCTGATGAGAAACCTCGGCATCGAAGCGGGTGAAGTACGTCCGGGCAATTACTTCATCCTCAGAAACATCGACATCCCCGCGATCCTGGGAGAGGGCAGCTACCTGACTCATCCGCAAGTCGAAGCGAGCCTGCAGCTGTCAGAAAAACAGAGGCTCGAGGCCGAGGCATATTTTCTGGGCATCCTGGAGTATTTTTCCCGTGGGGTGCCGCGCATCGTCCGAGGGGCGCCACTCGACTCCGTGTTTACGAACGTGCCGGCTTTCTCGTTCTCCATTCGGGACGTCGGCGGTCTGGGGATCGACCCGGGAAGTGTCGAGGTCAGGCTCAATGGTGACGAGGTGAAGGCGTTTCTGAGTGCGGACGGCAGGATCGCGCGTTACCGGCTACCGTGGGACTCTCCCAACGGAGCCTACGAACTCTCGCTGCAGGTCCGCAACCTGCTCGGCAACTCGAGCTCCGTCAGCCGGGTTCATTTTGTGATCGACTTCCCGCCCGAGATCGCCACCTTCGACAATGCCCCGCCGGCGTTTCCCCCTTCGGGCGGTACGCTACGCATCCGCGCCCGTCTGCTCGATCGCAGGGGGCAGGCCATCATCGACGGTTCTGTGATCCACCTGCGGACGTCCCACGGGGAGACACCGGACTCCGTCCAGGTCAAGAGGGGATTCGTCGAGTTTCCGCTGTCGCTCGGCGCGCTGGCGGAGCCCGTCCGGCTGACTCTGATCAATCACGGCAGGTCGTTCGATCTGGAAGTACCGCCCGCGCGGCACACGACCACCGCACTGCGCAAGGTCACGATTGCCGACGGCCTCACCGGTGCCGTGGTCAATAACGCTCGTGTGACGCTGGGGGACTCGCTTCTCTCGAGCGGCGGATCGAACAACGGTATGTACTTCATTCCCGTCGGGCTGGCAGCGACGCTCGGCCGCGACGGCGCACCCGACGCGTGGGTGGAGGCCCCAGGATACCGGCCGCGGCCGGCCGCGGCGCTCGCCGTCGACGTCGACACCCTCCAGCTCACACCGTGGTATGAGGGCAGACTCATGTCCCTGCGCTTCATGCTCGATCCCGAAGGGGGGTTCGGCAGACAGGCGGGGGCGGGGCAGTTGGGTCTGACCGGCCCGTACGTCAACCTGCAAGTGGCCCGATACCTGGAAGAGTACCTCGAAGCGGCGGGTGCCGAGGTCGAGCTGACGCGCAGGAATGAAGAGACGCTGTCACCGCGAGACGTCGTCGCGATGACGAACCGCTTCGGTGCAGACCGCTATATTGAGATCCGGCATCGCGGCGCACCGGCGGACAGCGGATTGGTGGTCCACAGCCATTTCTTTCCAGGCAGCCGGATGGGTCTGCCGATGTCGGAAGCCATCGGCCGGGCGCTCTCGGACTACCTTGCACTGCCACCTCGCGCGCCGACCGAGCTCGTCACCTATCCCCTGCAGCAGACCGCGTGCCCCGCCATTGTGGTCGAACTGCCGTCGATTGCGATCATCGCGGAAGAATTGCGCCTCGGTGAGCCCGCTTACCAGCGCAAGCAGGCGTACGGGCTCTTTCTTGGAATCCTCGAGCACTTTGGCGTGGAGCCCCATGCCTCCGCAACCATCACCATTGCGGATTCCCCCCGGTCCAACTGGCTGGTGACACTCGACCGCACCTGGAGCCTGCTCTCCGACCACGAGGGCAATGCGACTTTCCCGCTCCTGCCCCCGGGGCGATACCGGGTGTGGATTCGTCGCGGCGACGTTTCGATCAGCGGGGGCAGCCTGCTGCTCCGGCCGGGTGAGCACGGCCGCCACGTGATCCGGGGCCTGTCGGCCCGTTAGCCCATTCCTGCCACTTTCTTGACCCCTCCCGGCAAAACGATTACGTTCAATCCGGGAGAGTAGCGCCATGCGTCATACCTATGCTGAAAAACAGGCCGCGCACCGGAGGCGTCTGGTCGTCGTGACGCCGATTGCCGCGGTGCTGGTGGCGCTGATCTTCGTAACTTCAGACGTCGTACCCTATTCCGAGATCGAGCAGCGTTTCGGCTGGGAGGGCGAAATCCGGCTGCTCCCCAACATTACCATCTTGCCGGACGACGACCCCTTCGAGGACACGCGGCGCAGCAGCCGGCTGGCGGCCCTGGCCTCGGTGGACGTGGACATCCTGAAGGAACGGGCAGATTCGGAGGGCGGGGCCAACGAGCCGGTCACGCCCGAGGAGCCGGAACCGATTCCCAGGCCCGAGCTGGATCTCGAAGAGGTGCGCCATTACCCGGCGCACACCGATATTTCCTATTCAGAAGACTATGTAATCCTCCACATGGTGCAACCGGAATATCCTCCGTTCGAACTACTACAGGGCATCGAGGGCGATGTTACGGTGGAGCTTCTGGTGAACGAAAACGGGCGTGTGGAGAACGCCTGGATCCTTACCTCCTTGGGACCCAAGAGTTTCGAGGAAGCGTCACTCGTTGCGGTCAGGCAGTTTCGCTTCCGGCCTCCGACACAGCAGGGCAAGCCCGTGCCCATGTGGATTCGGTTTCAGGTTCGCTTCCGGCTGTACGGATAAGAGAAAGGCGCAGCCGCCTCACCGCAAGAAAGCGGTGAACTCGCGGACCTTGCCCGAGGTAACTTTGAGGATCGAAAGAGAGTTGGCCGCCGTCATGCGCTGCTGGGCGCTCGTGTGCAGTTCCCGGTCGAGGAACGCCTGTACCTGATCGCGCTCGACCGCCCCTTCCTGCACGGCCCGCAGCAAGAACCGCATTCCGAAATAGGCCGAGACGGCCACCGGATGGGCCTCCACACCGAAAGACTTCTTGTACCGCTTACGAAAGCTCTGGTACGACTCCCGGTCCCGACCGTAGTGGGCCTCGCGTGGAAACAATGCGCCTTCCAGTTCGCGCTGGGATAGTCGCAGCAGCTTGTCCGTGTTCCAGTCGCTCAACCCGAGCAGCTGAACCTGCATGTCGTAGAACCTTACCTGGGGCAGCGCCAGAATCAGCTCCTCCGGCGCGCCCGGAATGAACAGTGCATCGGGCGCCGCCTCGCGGATCACCTCCAGCTGTTCCTTGAAATCTGTGGCTCCGGTTTCGTAATACTGTTCGGCCACGATCTCTCCACCCCGGTTCAAGACTTCCTGCACGAAGAACTCGGCCAGCTTTCGCCTTTCCGGCGACGACGGGGCCAGCACCGCAAACCGCTCCAGCAACAGGTCTTCCCGGGCTACCTTGGCCATCGCGGACACTTCGATTTCCGGTGACACTTTGGTCTGAAATACCCAGGAGCCGACTTCGTCGATGCGCCGCTCGGAAACGACGGGCGACAGCATGGGTACCTTCCAGGCGTTGCATTCGATGGCGGCGGCGATTGAGGGCACCGAAAATACCGAGCCCAGAACCGCCAGAACGCCCTCTCCAACCACCAGCTCGCGAACGGCGCCAACCGCATCGACAGGGTCACCCTTGGAGTCGGCTGTCACGAAACTCACCGTGACGCCGCTGGTGGCGTTGTACTCATCCACGGCCAGCGTCGCGCCTTGCTCGAAATAGCGGCCGAAGCGTGCGAGCCCCCCCGTATGGGGTAGCACCAGACCTATTTTGGTGGGATCGAGATAATCGGTGTGATGGCCCGGATCGTCCCTGCGACTGGCGGCGAGCTGCAGCAGCTGCCGCACCTCCGGCGACCGCTTGTGTTCGGGAAATTCATACAGCAGGTTGGCGAGCAGTTTGTACGCCCGGCCGTAGTTGCCCCGCAGGAATTCCTGCTTGGCGATACCCAGTGATATCTCACCGGCCAGCGGCGACGCCGGATACTCTTTTACCAGCCGTTCGAGGTCGGCCAGAGTCAACTCCCGGGTCACATCGTTCAACGCGGAAAGAGAACGGTGCTCCATGTCCTCGTCTATTGGCGAGGCAAGGATGGCGGACAGCGCATCGGCGCTCTCATAATACTTGCCGAGGTCGTTGTAGGCGGCGGCGACGAGAAAGAGCGCCTCCTCGCGGCGGGGGCTGAGCGGGTAGTCCCCCACGATCATCGCCGCGTACTTCGCTGCCTGGGCCGGATCACCGGCGACCCGACTGGCTTTTGCCGCTAGCAGGAGCGCCTCGTCCGATCGTGGATACCCAGGAATGTTGTGGATGAGTGAACGGACGGCGGCGTCCATGGTCTCGAAATCACCGGCGTCGTACGAAGACGTTATCTTTGCGTACAGGCTGTCACCCTGCTCGCTCGAGAAGGATGGGGACGGGCGACGGCCAGTCGAGGCACAGCCGAAGGACAGCCACAAACCCAAAGTCACTGCGCAAAGCACAGACAAGGTGCGGACGGCGGCGGTCCTTTTTCTCATGTCAGAACCCAAAACTAGAATTCACCGGGGTCGAGATCCCGCAGGTACCTCCGCAGCGCTTCGTCGGAGGCTTCCTTGTTCTCCTGGTTATCTTGCAGGGCCCGCTTGTGGTTTTCGAATACCGTTTCCGAAACGTACATCGGCGCTGCGCTGCGTATGGCGAGGGCGATCGAGTCGCTGGGACGCGCGTCGATCGCGAACACCTCATTGTCTCGCTGCAGGTAGACCTTCGCAAAGAACGTATTATCTTTGAGATCCGTAACGACGATCTTGGCAACAGTGGCGCCGAGGCTTTCGACCGACGTTTTCAAAAGATCGTGAGTGAGGGGACGATCGAACTTCTTACCCTGCAATTGCAACTCGATCGCGAGTGCCTCGGCGTGTCCAATCCATATCGGAAGTACGTCCCCGTTCCCCGTCGCCTTGAGCAGCACAATCGGGTTTTCACGGTTGTCCCTGACCAGGCCGCCAACCTCAACCCTCAAGAAATTCTCACCGCCTTCTTTCAACGTGGTCTACTCCCAGCTCCGACAAGGGCCGGCAACACAAAGCTAGTCGGAATCGTCGCTTAGCTTGTCGTTCAGTTCATCCAGATTTTCGAACCTCGGCAGGGGGCCGTTCAGGTTCTTTAGCATCCATCTCGCTGATTTTGCCACATCACTGTCCGGATACTCGTTGATGACCCGGTTGAACGCCCGATCCGCGTCGACGACGTCCTTGAGCTCTTCAGCGTTCACAAAACCGATCATGAAGATGGCCTTGGGAGCATGTGGGCTCGTCGGGAATTTGTCAACAATCTCTTGGTAATGACGAAGTCTGTGATGCGAGTCCGAGCTGGTCTGTGCGAGATTCCACAGCTCCTCCGGTGTCCGCTGTGTAAGCTTGAGCTCCTCGGCAAAGTAATTCGTGACGTCGTGTTTCTCTTGCAGCGCTTTGAATACCAGCGTCTTGGTCCCCTCGATCTTGCGCTTCAAGAAATCCCCGGATATCTGCTCGCGCACGTCTTCGAACGGTTTCAGCACCGCCGGTCGAATCTCGGTTACGCGAACAAGCGAGTATCCTTTTTCCCACTTGATCGGCTCACTCACCACACCTCTCTCCATCGAGAACACGAGGTCGCTAATCTCGGTCGAGTATCCGATTCCCCGAATGTATCCGCCAGGATTAAAATAACCGAGATCCCCACCGAAGTCCCTCGTAAGGTCGTCCTCGGAATATTTGTGCGCGAGCGTCGTCATGGGTTCGCCCGCCGCGATACGCTTCTTGAAGTCCACGAGCTTCTCGCGCTTCTTCGAGAAGATGTGCTGCGCTCGACGAATGGGTCGCGTGGTGAAACGCTCGGGGTGACTTTCGTAGTACTCGTAAAGCTCTTCTTCGGTGGGGAGCGCCAGGGGCTTGATTTCACGGTCGAAATAGGCGCCGATAATCACGGTCCGCTCGTAATTCTCGACCTGCTCGCGGACCTCCTGATCCTTGTCCAACCCCAGCTTCAGCCCTTCCTGGTAATACAGCTCCAGCTCAATAGCTTTATCCGTCATTTCCGCCCTGCCCCCTGGAGTGTCGTACTCCTGGCGCTTACCCTCCGGCAACGCGTCCAGCGCCACCTGCAACTCCTCGCGGCTGAACGTCCAATCGTCTACCCGCCCCGCAAGCTCGGCTTCAGCGACCGAACTCTCCCCCTTATCGCCTTTCGAGGAGCAACCGGACACAAAGGCAGCGGCGAGAACGACCAGTATCAATCCAGTTCTCATGCTTTTCATGGAATCCTCCAACGATGCTTAAAGTAGTTTCTCTCTGTCCTTTTGTTTCAGTGCCGCCACGACATCCCGAACCTGCTGGGTACGTTCTCTCTTGCACACTAGAATAGCGTCACCGCTGTCCACCACCACCACGCCCTCCATGCCCACCACCCCGACCGTGCGTTCGGGCGAGAAAATCGTGTTCCCTACGCTATCGATAACCACGTGATCACCAACCAGCACGTTTCCATCGGCATCGGCGTCATAGATCTCGCGAATACTTTCCCAGCTACCGATATCGTTCCAGTAGAAGTCGCTCTTGAGCACAACGACGTTGTCCGCCTTTTCCATGACGCCATAGTCGATCGATATGGAAGGGGCCTGCGGGTACATGGATTTGAACACCGATTCGAACCGATCCGTTCCCACTTCCGCCTCCAGGGCCACAAGCACGGCGTGCAGCGGCGGCAGGTGTTTCTCGATAGCAGCCAAGATAACGCCTGGTCGCCAGAAAAACATGCCGCTGTTCCAGTAGTAGGTCCCTTCCTCTACGAACTTGCGCGCGCGGTCCATCGTTGGTTTCTCATGGAATGAAACCGCCTCGAAGAACTCCACGCCCTTCGTACCCTCGATTCCGCTACCCACCTTGATATATCCGTAGCCGGTCTCCGGCCGCGAG
>JAZGDW010000101.1:0-3049 GCA_036478295.1 Candidatus Krumholzibacteriia bacterium | reverse complement strand
AACCCACTCGGATTCGTGTTCGTAGCTCTCGATCCGCACGACGCCGTCCTGGGCTTCGTCTCGGGTACGACGTCGGTCCGACGGCTCTACCGGTCACTCCTACTGAGGCGCGGCTGGCGGTATGTTGCGATGGTCGCTCGGAGCGTTTTCAATCGAGAGGGCCTCCGCCGTGTCGTCGAAACCATGCTTTACCCGGTCAGGGGTGATCACAGTGCTGCTGACGCGGAACTGCTGTCTATCGTCGTGCGAGAAGAAGCCCGAGGGACGGGCGTAGCAGCCGGGCTGCTTGCCGCATTATTGAACGAGTTTCGGGAGCGCGGATGCCGGCGCGCGAAGCTCGTCGTCAATGCCGAGTTGGTTCGGGCGCACGCTTTCTATCGTAAACATGGGTTCGAGTCGGCCGGGACGATCCTGCATCATGGGCGCCCTTCCAACGTGCTTGTGATTGATATCGACGCGAAGACCGGTCCACTTGGTCGAGACTCGAACAGAGCAGGCACGCCGTGACCGGTACCGACGATCGAGTAGCCAACGCCATGACGATCGATCTGGAGGACTGGGCCCAAAGTGTGCTCGGGCCTCAGACGCCGATCACGACCCGCGTGCTGAGAAATACCAACCGAATGCTCAACCTTTTAGCTCGGTATGAGGTTCGTGCGACGTTCTTTGCTCTGGGCAAGGTGTGCGAGCGGTTCCCCCGTCTGCTTCCGCAGATTGCGTCAGCGGGCCACGAGATCGGCACACACGGTTACGGCCACGAGCTGTTGTACACGATGACGCCCGACCGGTTCCGGGCGGACCTGGAGCGCAGCATCGATATCGTTGCCTCGCAGATCGGGCGCAAACCGACCGGCTACCGGGCGCCGGCGTTTTCCGTGACCCGCTCCTCGATGTGGGCCGGGCCGATCATGGCGGAGCTGGGTATCAAATACAGCTCGAGCATCTTTCCCATCGCACGAAAGCGCTATGGAATCCCCGATGCGGAGCGTTATCCCCACCGCTGGGAAAACTGCGACCTGATCGAGTTCCCCTTAACGACGGTCCGGCGGTTCGGGCGGAATTTCCCGGTGGCCGGAGGGGGTTACTTCAGACTCCTGCCCCACCCCGTCCTGGCGCGGGCTATCCGCGAGGTGAACGGACAAAGCCAACCGGTGGTCGTGTATATTCATCCTTATGAGCTTGATGTGAACGAACTGGCTGAGCTACGCCGTCAGGGTTGGTCCATCCGGTGGAAAACGTATATCAATCAGTCTCTCTTTCGGGGGCGGATACGTGGGCGGCTAGCCGCCCTGTTTCAGGAGTTTCGGTTTACGACAATGGCGGAGGTGCTCGGCCTTGAGTGAAACGGTGGATGTACAAAAAACTTTCAGGAGCAGGCCGGTCAGGTCGATCGCATCTACGAGGGGAAGGGTCCGCTGCTTCGCTGGCTGGACAGGAGATTTCGCTCCAGCATTTTCACCCGTTATGCCCTGATCTTTGAGCACGCCGGTGACGGATGGCACCAGGAGGACTCTTTGCGTAGAATTGGACCGTTTTCCGTGTAACTAGTCGCCGGACGCGGAGTCCCCACATTGGATCCTGACTACACAACGTTCTCGGAGATCTGCCGCACCTACTGGCCGATCCTATGCTGTTCATTTCTCGTGACGTTGGCCGTCACACCTCTCTGCAGGTGGTACGCGCTGCGCATGAACATAGTCGACCATCCTGACGACTCCCTCAAGCCGCACCAAAAGCCCGTACCATACCTCGGTGGGGTGGCGATCTTTTTCGGGTGGGCCGCAGGCGTGCTGCTGGCACTTGCGCTTTTCGACCATCTGCCGGCTACGGACGTGCGCCCGCGCGTCGGCCCGACGATGGATACCACGATGATGACCGGCATCTTCATTGCCGGACTCGCGATAATGATGCTGGGCCTCTTTGACGACCGGCGAATGGCGTCCCCCAAGGTGAAGCTATTGGGTACGGCGGCGGTGGCCGCTTTGCTGATTCTGGTCGGGGTGGGCGATGATTCGATCCTTATCGTGTTTCGCTCGACGGTCGTCCACCTCCATGATCTACCGCCCTGGCTGATACTCGTTTATTCCATCCCGCTGGCGCTTTTCGTCACCATCGGGGCGTGCAACGCAACGAACTTGATCGACGGAGTGGATGGGCTTTGCTCAGGGGTACTGGGAATCATTTCGGCCGGCTTTCTGGTGCTCGCGGTGCATCTTCACCTCTGGAGCGACTGGCATCCGTGGGATGTGCAGCGGGTTACGCTCTCGCTGGCGATGCTGGGGGCGGCCCTGGGCTTCCTGCCCTACAACCGCAACCCGGCAAAGATATTCATGGGCGATGCCGGTTCAATGCTGCTTGGTTTGAACGTGGCTATCCTCATCCTGCTCTTTGCCAAATCAAGCGCCATACGCTGGCTCCTGGGTTCGTTGATGGTATTCGGTCTGCCGCTGGCGGACATAGCGCTGACACTCATCCGGCGGTGGCGAAATCAAAGGCCGATCATGCAGGGTGACAGAAGCCATTTTTACGATCAGTTGCTGGACCGGGGCTGGCCGGTTAAGCGAGTGGTGACGGTCAGTTACGTGTTGGCCGCCGTCTTTGCCGTGATGGGATGTCTATCGATCTCTCTGAGAACGCGCTACATGATCCTTCTGTATTCGCTTGCACTAGCGTGTGTAGTTGCCCTGGTCGCCAAGTTCAGGATGGTAAGACTGTCGGACGAGACGAGAATGTCGAATGACGAATAGCGAATCAGGAAAAAAAGGTCAAAAGGTTATGAAGTCGAAAAGTCAAACGTCAGACCTTTGTAGTGTTTCAGAGCAAGTGAGACATTTCGACGATTCGGATAAGGTACGGTTTGCGGGCAGGCTTGAGTGGGGAACCAGAGTTCCCAGGTTCCCCCTCAAACTCCCCCCTCCTTCCTTCCTTCCCCTCCCGGGGAGAGTGAGGAGGCCTCAGGCAGGTGGGCGGTGATCGCAGGGAGGAATCATCATGAGCAAACCGAAACGTCGTCGGAGATGGGCCGCGGATGAACTCATTGACGTCGCTG
>JAZGDW010000100.1:0-3032 GCA_036478295.1 Candidatus Krumholzibacteriia bacterium | reverse complement strand
TGTTCGATACGACGTCGCGGCTGGCGAGACTTGCGCGGCCAATCGTCAGGGCGAGACTCAACCGATGGGTGGAGCGTGATCTGACGGCGTTCCTGATGAGCCTGGAGCATCTCTGGACGGGACGGTCTCAATGATTGGCCGCGCCGAAGTTCCTGATCGCTCGTCTTCCGCCGGCATGGGCGCCCTGCTGCTGGTCGGACTACTGGGGGCGATCGGATTGGCTGCGTTACTTGCGCAGGGTCTCTCCGCCCAGCACACAGTCGTTCTGGCTGCCGGCGCGCTCATCGCTATCGTCTTAGGCGCGATCTGTATGAGGACCATGCAAGCGGAGCGAGCCGTGGACCGACTGGTCATGGCTTACATATTTCTTACGCCGTTCCAGTTCGCCTTTCTCGGATCGTCGCTCTTCCCGGCGGACCAGGAGGCCTTCGGCGTGCGTGTTTCCCTGTCCGACCTGATCCTCCCCCTGCTGCTGCTGGTTCTGCTACGCCAGAGGGTGCGCAGGACTTCTGTTGTCCGGAGTCGCGAGGCTCTGGTGTTCATCGCGCTGGGGCTGGCGATCGCCGCGAGCTGGGGCCAGTCGATCCTTCACCTCGGCGGCATCACGACCTATTCGTCCGTCAAGGCTATCGGCCTCGCCGCCCTGGTGATCAGTGCTGCGGCCATAGTCGAGGTAGTCCGAGAACGAAAGCTGTGGGATCGAGCACTCGACGCCGTCGCGTTTTCTGGACTGGCATCCGGAGCGATCGGAATCGTGGGCTTCTTGTTCTGGCGGCTTGGCGGTGTAGACAGTTACCTCATGGATCATGACCGACTGAATTCGACCATGTTTACGGACCCGAACATCTTTGGCAGCCTCATGGCCGTGTCCGTGATCATCGCGGTCGTTCGTATAAGCCTCACTAGCTCCCGAGCACGCCTCTTCTGGGTAACCGTGCTCCTGGTCACGCTGGTGGCCCTTGTACTTTCCCAGTCGCGAAGTGGCATTATCTGCTGTGCTGGTGGTCTGTTCGTATTGGCAATTTTGGCTAGGCCGTCCGCGGTACTCGTTGGCGGCGCGGCGCTGATGCTTCTAGGAGTGATCGCCTTCGCGGCATACTCGCCGCTCGGCTCGCCGGGAACCGACTCGGTGATCGTAGATCGTCGCCTCTCTGAAACTACGTTGGTCTCGAGGCTCGAGCTCTGGGGCGATGGACTAGCACTACTGCCGGAGGAAGCCGCTTCTGGCATCGGCATCGGCGGATTCGAACAGGCGACGTTTTTCGATACCTCGTCTACCAGAAAGGAGTTCGCGAGAGTACACAATACTTACCTGACTATAGTCGTCGAGTTCGGGCTTGTCGGCGTTGTGGCGTTCAGCCTTCTCGCAGTGGCCGTAGCAAGGTCCGTGAGATCTGGTTTTATCACCGGATCGCAGGACCAACGCTGGCGAATCGCGGCGGTTATTGCGTGTGTACTGGGGTTGCTAGCGTTTGCAGTCTGGGTTGATGCGCTGTATCAGCGTCATCTCTGGATCCTGATCGGACTGGCTCTTGCCGTTCCCCAACGGAACGAAAGCGACGTTGAGGGTGTTGTACCAGTTGATGCACGTAATGAACGAAGATAGATCACAGCGCTACGTCAGTAGAAGTTCGCCTGTTGCCGGACGCGGTGCCTCCGAGACGCCCACGAACCACGAAAGGTGGGAGACGATCCATTGAATATCGTCGAACGATACCTTTACCACCTGAGTTACTGGTGGCTGCCGGTCATTCTGGTGACTTGCGTTGTAGGTGCTGCTAGCTACTGGTTCGCCTCCTCGTCGCCTGGAGCCTTCCAGGCAAATGCTACCCTGCTTGTGAATCTGACCGAGACTCCGGGCACGATAGTCCTCGACGACGTGTTGCTCAGCGAACGTCTAACGGCTACTTACGAGGAACTGATAACAACGCGCCCGATTCTTGACGATGTTGCTTCTCAGCTCCCCAACGTAGGGACCGGGCAAGACCTGGAAGATAAGATCTCAGTTGCTGCTGTTCCGGGAACCCAGTTAATCCGGATCGAGGTAAGGGACGACGATCCCGAGTCAGCGGCCCTGATCGCCAATACCGTAGCGTCTGTCTTCATCGAACAGAACAACCGATCGCCTGCGGGGGGAACGATAACCATCATCGAGTCGGCTATTCCGCCGGATGGCCGCGAGGGGCCCTCGCTGATGGTCAGGACTTTGCTAGGGCTATTGGCTGGTGCCTCACTGGGATTTCTGATCGTACTCGGCAGAACTTATCTGGACGGAACAGTCTGGGATCCAGACGACTTGAAAGGATCGGCTTCTCGGCTGCCGATCCTTGGGATTCTACGAGAGGGTGACCTGGTCTCAGCGGAGACGCCAAGCGACAGCCCGTTTCTCCCCCCGTTAAGCGAGCCGTATCGCGTCCTGACTGCGAACGTCCTCGCCGGCCTGACTCGGGCTCGCGGATCAGACTCTGGCCCTAAGAAGGTTGCTATCGTCAGCGCTTTCACGGGGGAAGGCAAGACGACCCTGACTGCCCGGGTGGGGGTTAGCGCAGCTCTTGAGGTCTATCGCGTTACTCTTGTTGACTTCGATTCGGTTAATCCATCGCTCCATGCCGAGTTCGGTCTTGACTGGCCGTCCAGGCCCGACAACGGGCCCAACGGCGGCCCGGATTGGGTGCCGACCGACGACGCGAAGGCAGAACTGTATCGGCGGGGCAATATTGAGGTGGAGCCAGCAGATGTGATTCGACAAGACGCTCTCTTCGCCCCGCCTCGGGAGACGCTGCTTAACGGTCTCAGTGTTGTGGCCTATCGACGGTCGCCCGATGGCCCCTCCATGGAGTACGTCAGTGTTCAAGAAACGCGAGCGGCGCTGACGCAGGCGACTAGCAATGGATCTGACCTGATTTTGTTCGACACTGTCGCTTACCGCACCGGGATCGGCACCAACACAGCAACTCAGGTAGCCGACTTCGCGATCATAGTGGTCGAGGCCAAGCGCACGCCAATCGACTCACTGGCTTCACTAGTTGGGA
>JAZGDW010000010.1:0-2875 GCA_036478295.1 Candidatus Krumholzibacteriia bacterium | reverse complement strand
ACGTTTGTCATCGCCTGTTTTCGGGAAGCGCCTGATCTGGAAAACCTGTGTGACAATGGCGACCCCGACTGTGCAATCTTCGCGCTCACGGACGAGGAAATGACCGAGCTTCGCGAAAAATCCCGGCAACTCGTTCTGACCGACGAATACGCACCCGTGGAGAACCTCCTGGTTCCGGTCGTCAAAGAGGCTGCTCTTGAGAAGGCGGCTGATAAATGGAACCACCGGGCTAAAAGGGCGGTCACCGCCGGGAAATATGGCGAAGCAGTTCACCTGTGCCGCGAAGGCTTGGAGCTCTTTCCCGATCACAAATCGCTTTTGAATACTATGGGACGCGCGAATTTTTCAATGGGCAATTTGCATGACGCCGTCGAAACATTGAAGCGCGCCGTCCAGCTCAGGCCGGACCACATCTCAGCTCACCGCGGACTGGTGGACTGCTATCTGGAACTTGGCGAGAACGTCAAGGCCGTTCCGCACTTTCGCGTGATTCTCAATCGTCACCCCACTGATCAAACAACCAAATATAGTTTTGGAAGAGTACTGGCGGGTCTCGGTCGTTATCAGGAAGCCATCGATCAGTTCAATGCGCTCAGCGGCGCTACGCCTGATTTCTCGAAAGCCTACAACAGTTGGGCATACGAACTTTATCAGAA
Organism: Candidatus Krumholzibacteriia bacterium; assembly: GCA_036478295.1. Lineage (GTDB taxonomy): Bacteria > Krumholzibacteriota > Krumholzibacteriia > WVZY01 > WVZY01 > JAZGDW01. The sequence continues at coordinate 2,219 of JAZGDW010000010.1, read as the reverse complement.
AGGCGACACGCGGGGCGCCATTGAGAAATACACACAAGCGGTGGAACATGATTCGAGCTTCGCGGAGGCGCGCTTGAATCTGGCCAAGCTCCTCCTGTCATCCAAGCGATTTGAAGAGGCGGTCGAGGCATACCGTGGTTACCTGGACACTGTCTCCGGTAATTCTGACGCCGTTGGGTCCGCCCATGTTGGTCTGGGAGATGCCTACGCCGCGCTGGCCCTTTTTGAGGAAGCCGAGCGCTGCTATCGCAAGGCGCTGCGACTCTCACGCGAGAGTGTTGAGATCAAGAGTCGTCTGAATGCCGTCATCGAAGCCCGGAAGAAGACCTCGCAGCCGGCGGATCAATAATTCTCTGCGCTTCGGAGGGTCGAATGACGAATGGGAAATATCGCTTGTAAGGTCCTCTTTCCGGCATTCTTCATGCGACACTCGATAATAGAAAGCTCTGATGCAACTAATGGGCTTGAACTCGACGAGCGAAGCTGTTATATTTTGAGCCATCGGGGTGTTCCACATACAGCGGGACTGCGCCGCACGACGGGGGACTCCAAAGGTATAGATGAAACCGTTACGTCTGCCGGCGGCGCGTGACACGGAGGTTGAGAGTTTTTCAGCCGCGAGCGTGTTGGGCGAACTAGGATAAGTAGGGGAGTTTCGGCCCAGGGGTAGGTGTACTACGCGCGAGTCGGGATGTAAAGTGGGTGTCATGGCCTTGTCGCTATGTGGAGCGTGAATCGGTATCCGGCTTTCGCCGGACAAACCGGTGGGGGACCAAACCTATGACGTCGCAGGAGAGCAGCCGTTGTTTGACGCGCTCCGGCCATCGTATCGCGTGGCGACACGGGTCCGGTAAGGCGAATTGTTGTGACTGTGCGGCTCGGATGGGAAAGTCGTGTTCAGCATTAGGTTTCGAACGGGGTATCTTCCATCTCGTCCGGCATTTGAACGGAGTTCGCTAGCGTTGCGTGGTGCGGGTTTCGGCCGCATCAGCGTCGCGGAGCGGGTCAAGGCGTTCATGTGACATGGGGGCAATAGCGTGAAAGATAAGCACGAACATCCAAGAGTGATTCCGGCTGTAGCCGGTTGGATTGCATCGGCACGGGCGATCAGTGTAACACGGAGCCGACGTGTTGGTCTATTGGGGAAGGGATGGTACGGCAAAGTGAGACATCGCACGCACATAGGAATCTGCGCGGCCATCTCTACGGTGGTGATCGGACTTGCAAGCCCTCGGGCGTCGGCCGATGTCGTTTTCGAACAAGTCGAAACGGCGACTACGTTGGCCTTCACCAGCCTCGATATAACCAAGCCGAGCGGCACCGTGGAAGACGAACTGCTGATCGCTATCGTCGCCAGCGAAAAGAACAACGCCATTATCAGCCCGGCGGGTTGGACGGTGATCGACGACGGTGTGGATGGTGACAAGGGAAACGCCCGGACGACCGTGGTCTATAAGGTCGCCGGGCCGTCCGAACCGGCCGTATTCACGTTCACAAGTTCCGCCGCCAAGAAAGCTGTGGGGGCGATACTGCGCTACAGCGGCAATGACCCGACCACTCCTATCGACGTATCAGCGGCCGTCGCGGGCAGTTCCATCAATCCGACAGCGCCGAGCGTCACCACGACGATTGATGGCGCACTGATCCTTCGCTTGTTCGGGGCCAAAAAGGCCCCGGATGGGACGAACCCTTTCCCACCAGGTACCGTTGGGCGCTTCGCCATCGAAGTTGCGGGCAAAGTCGGCGGCGGTGCCGCGGACGCAGCGCAGGCATCCGCAGGCGCCTCCGGCACGGCAGCCTTTCTTCTTGCCGCCAGCGGTGGCTGGCGCGCCGTTACCGTAGCGATCGTGCCCGGTGGGTGTTCGATCGACGCGGACTGCGACGACGGGAACGGTTGCACATCCGACATCTGCAACGCCGGCACGTGTGAGAACAACTCCATCAACGAGGGCCTCGCCTGCGACGACGGTGACGCTTGTCTGGTGGGCGAGACGTGTCAAACAGGCATCTGCACGGGCGGAACTACTCCGGACTGCTCGGGCACGGGGGATCAGTGCAACGCGGACAATACGTGTGATCCGGCCGGCGCGGAGGGTAACTGCGACACGCCCGGCGGGGCCATCAACGAAGGGCTCGCCTGCGACGACCTCGACGCCTGCAACATCGGCGAAACGTGCCAGACCGGTCTCTGTACGGGCGGCGCACCGCCGGACTGCAGC
>JAZGDW010000001.1:0-6816 GCA_036478295.1 Candidatus Krumholzibacteriia bacterium | reverse complement strand
GGCCTTGTGCTCCACTACGATGGATTCGCGTGGACCCCGTCGTCAAGCGTGGCGACGGCGGACCTGTGGGGCGTTTGGGGAACCGCGGCGGACAATGTTTTTGCCGTTGGTCTGGGCGGGCGAATCTTTCGCTACAACGGCCAGCGGTGGAACACGGTGACCAGCCCCACCGGAAGAAGCCTGTGGGACCTGTCGGGTGTGAGCGGGCGCGAGATCTATGCGTCCGGAAACGGGGGACAGGTACTCCGCTTCAACGGCAGCACCTGGGCCACGACCACGACCGGCGCGGGAGTCGCGCTCCTCGGTGTGTCCGCGAATACCGGCGGCGATGTCTTTGCCGTGGGGGCCAACGGGGTCATCGTCCACCTCGGACAGTAGCCCCGTTTTCCTTCGACATCGCAGGCGTGCGACGGCAGCGTTTGCCGCTACCGCTTTCAGACTGTGCAACCCCGACCAGGGTGTGGTATAATTCCTTACGCCAGAGAATTGGGGATATGCGAAGGCAGCGATGGGTTCGCTCGCCGGGCATCGCTCAAGCCCCCACCGGGGCGCCCACTCGAGCGATCGGCGAGCTGAGGCTGGTTCCGTTCCCCGCCGACCCAACGGGCACCGTGCCACATCATCCAGCGGCTTCTTGCTTCCTCACGAGTAATCTATGTACATAAGCCCGCATCCGGTGGGTGTGGCTTCGTCTACGGGGCGTACCGGGAATTCATTGCCACCAGCGCAAGGGCCAGGATGACACGTTTCCGCACGTTTCTCGCCGCAGTTTCGATCTCACTCTCGTTGCTGGTTCTGGTGCTGGACGCCAGAGGTCAGATCGAGAATGACTACGTCGAAGGGCAGCTGATCGTCAAGCTAAGGAAGACGGTCGTGCCCGCACAGGTCGTGGACGTCCGCGCGGCGCTCTCGGCCACGGTCGCCCGCCGGTTTGCGGGTATCCGCGCGGAATTGTGGACCATCCACGGCATGACGGTCGCCGAGGCCCTCCGGCGCTACCAGTACGACCCTCGCTTCGAATACGTCGAACCCAACTACATCATTCGACTCGACGCGACATTTCCAAATGACCCGCGGTTTCCGGAGATGTGGGGGCTGAACAACACCGGGCAAACCGGTGGCACGCCCGACGCCGATATCGATGCCCCCGAAGGATGGGCTCTGGAGACGGGTGACAGCGTCCTCATCGCCGTCATCGACACGGGTATCGACTGGGCGCACCCGGATCTCGCCGATCATATCTACGTCAACCCGGGGGAGATTCCGGACAACTTGGTGGACGATGATGGCAACGGGTTTATCGATGACGTGCGCGGTTGGGATTTTGCCAATAACGACAACAACCCGATAGACGGGAACGGCCACGGCACGCACGTGGCGGGGACCATCGGCGCGATCGGCGACAACGGCGTCGGTGTGGTGGGGGTGAACTGGAACGCGAAGCTCATGCCGATCAAGTTTCTCGATGACGGAGGACTCGGGGATTTGGCGGACGCCATCCTGGCGATCGAGTACGCGACGATGATGGGTGTCAGAGTGATGAATGCGAGCTGGGGCGGCGGCGGTTCTTCGCAGGCGCTCGAGGACGCCGTGCGTGCGGCCGGCGACGCGGGAATCCTCCTCGTGGCGGCGGCGGGGAACTCACGCAGCAACATCGACGTCTCACCGCACTATCCGGCGAGCCTCGATCTGGACAACGTTATTTCGGTGGCGAACACCACCGATCGCGACCAGCTGTTTACGACCTCGTCCTTCGGTGCCGTCGGCGTCGACCTCGGTGCTCCGGGCACCAACATCCTCAGCACGTTCCCCGGAAACCGCTATCTCGTTATCAGCGGGACGTCGATGTCGACACCACATGTTTCCGGTGCGGCAAGCCTCGTGTGGTCGGTAGCCCCGGCGCTGGGCCATCTAGACGTCAAAACCATCATCATGAACTCGGTCGATTCCCTGCCGGCGCTGGCGGGGAAGACCGTTACCGGCGGTCGCCTCAATATCCTGGCCGCGCTCACGGGACTGGACAGCATTGCGCCGTCGCCGGTAACCGACCTGGCCGTCATCGCGACAGGGTCGAACACGGCGACGTTGCAGTGGACGGCGAGTGGTGATGACGGTACCGGCGGCACGGCGGGGCGCTACGACGTTAGATACGCGCTCTCGCCGGTCGATGACGGCAATTTCGACTCAGCGACCCCCGCGGCCGCTCCGCCGGTCCCGCAGCCGGCTGGTGCAACGGAGACGTTTCAGGTTGGGGGGCTGGATTTCAATACGACGTATTTCTTCGCGGTGAAGGTGCTGGACCCGGAGAACAACGCCTCGCCCGTGTCGAACTCACCTTCGGGGACCACGCTGGGCGTTCCGCGAATAGCGTTTGCTCCCGACTCGCTCGGGGATAGCCTGCGGACCGGCGGCACAGCGGTCCACATCGTCACCATCCACAACCTCGCAGACGGCACGCTGGATTTCGCTTTTCCCGGACTGGACCCATCGGCCGCGCCCCTGGGGGAAATACAGCGGGCGCCGGGCTCGCAGGAACTCGGGGATGCGCTGGACGGCCAGGGCGCGAGTGGCGTGGTTGCCCCGACGTGGCTGCATGCCGTTCCCAACTCGGGACGGGTTGCGGCAGGTGGCAGCGCCGATGTGGAAATGAGATTCGATGCGACCGGTCTCGCCGATGGTGTGTTTGTGGAAGATGTCGTGATCGCGAGCAACGACCCACTACGACTTGTGGCCACGCTGCAGGTGGTCCTGCAGGTGACACGCGCCCCGGACATCACGGCCTCGGCCGCAAGCCTCGACTTCGGGGCCCATTTTATCGGCACCACCCCGACGCAAACTGTGACCATTTCGAACGTCGGCGCCGATTTTTTGAACGTCAGCGGTGTTGGTATCGACAATGGGCAGTACTCGGTCGATCCTGCTGGCTTTGTGCTGGCACCCACGCAGTCAAGAACGCTCACCCTGAGCTTCGCGCCGGCGATCGCCGGTCCGGTTGCCGCAACCCTCTCCGTAACGAGCGATGATCCCGATACACCCGCGCTGGGCATCGCACTCGCGGGCGAAGGGTTGCTGCCGCCCGTTATATCGGTGGCACCTGATTCGCTGAACGAGAGTTTGTTTACAGGGCAGGTTGCGGCGCATCCGCTGACCATCGGCAACCTGGGAGGAAACGACCTCTTGTGGAGCGTCGACGTGGCCCTGGCGCCGGGGGGGGCGATGCGACTCTACACTCTGACGGCGCCGCGTTTCGATGCGCTGGAAAGCGACGCGGGAGCCACCGGGCCGGAGAACATGCGCACGGCCCCCATCACGGCGATACTCGAGGACCTCCCGGGAGTGAAGATCCTCTTCGATCGCGCGCACGGCCAGGGGGCGAGAACCGGCTGGTCGATCATTATTAACGACCTGGTCGCCCGCGGCGCCACCGTCGATGTCAATACCGTTCCGATAACTACGGCGCTGCTCGGCGACTACCAAGCATTGTGGACGGTCGATGTCACTCGGGCCTGGACCAGCGACGAATTGAGCGCGCTGCGTGACTGGATCGCGGCCGGCGGTTCGCTGCTGCTCGAGGGCGACGATGGTACATCCGTGCCCGTCTACAACACGATTCTCGCGACGCTGGGCGCGGGCATCCGCTATGCCGCTGCGAGCGGGACCAGTGGGACCACCCCGTTCATTTTTCCGCACCAGACGACCCAGGGCGTCACCAGCATTTTTCTGACGGCAAACGTCGCCCATCTTTTCACTGTCACGACGCCGGCCGCAGTCCTGGTGAACGATATTTCAAACGTTCCCAACACGGCGTACAGTGAAGTCGGCAAGGGTCGTATCGTGGCCATGGCCGATGAGGTGTTCGCGAATCCGCGCATGGCCGCGGCGGACAACCAACTTTTTGCCAACCAGGTCTTCGGCTGGCTGGCAGGCCGCGTGCCCTGGCTTACCGTCGAGCCCGGCGCTGGTGCGGATCCTCCAGACAGCCTCGATGTGCTGACCGTGACCTATGACGCCACGGGCCTGGCCGGTGGTTCCTATAATGCCAACATTATCGTATCCAGTAACGATCCGCTCGCGCCCGCAGTGACGATACCGGCGCATCTCGAGGTCACCGGCGCGCCGGACATCGCCGTCTCGGACAGTGCGTTCGACTACGGCGCAGTGCTCGTCGCTAACTCGAAACGGGATACCCTGCGCGTAGCCAACGAAGGTGCCGAGTTGTTGGAGGTAAGTGTTGCGCTGAGCGGCACGAACTACAACGTGGACACGCCGGCGTTTACCGTGGCGGCCGGCGCGAGGCGGGATGTTGTCGTAACGTTTACGCCGGGCAGTGAGGGGCCGGCAGCCGCCACGCTGACCCTGACCACGAACGACCCCGATGAACCCACAGTGGTCATCACCCTCGACGGAACGGGCATTCTGCCGCCCGTCATATCCGTCGCTCCGGATTCGCTCAGCGGCAGTCTGTTTACCGGAGCAACCTCCACCCACACACTAACGATAGAGAACGTGGGGGCGAGCGATCTCGAGTTCGCCATTGCCAGTGAGGTGGGGGACACGACGCTTGTCGCCATCCTGCGGGAGCTGGCCTCACGCTACCGGCCGGGCGATAACGGACTCGTTCAAACACCCGCGGACTATATCGCACACTATGAAGAATACGCGGCGAGCGGGACGGGAAGGACACACGATGAGGAATACGCGGCAAGCGGAACGGTGAGTGCGCATGCCACGCTGCCGCAGCCGAGCGCTGAAACCCTGGGATTGTACAACCGGCTTCAGTCCGTGCTGGCCGGCGGGAGGATCCTTTTCTTTGATGATATGGAAAGCGGTACCGGTGGCTGGTCACACTATTCCACCCACACGAGCAACATCGATCAGTGGGGACTATCGACATCGCGGTCACACAGCGGCACGACCAGCTGGCGGGTATCCCAGCACAACTCCGCCGGCGCCGACGCCCTGCAGACACCGGCCATCGACCTGGGTTCCGCCACCGCCGGTGTGTTTCTCTCCTTTCGGCACTGGTACAATTTTGACGACTGCGGTAACAACTCGACCTTCGAAGGCGACGGGGGCCTCGTCGAGCTATCCACGGACGGCGGTGCAACCTGGACCCAGATATCTCCGGTGGACGGTTACCCGTATACGTTGGATGACATTTGCTCCAATCCGTTCGCGTTTCGTCCGGCGTTTGCCCACGACGGCGGTATCGGCGATGCGTTTGTTCCCGTGGTTTTCGATCTCACCGCGTATGCCGGCGGTGTTGTCTCCGTGCGGTTCCATGCCGGGTGGGACTGCGGAAGCTGTGAGGCGAACGAGGGCTGGTATATCGACGACGTCACCGTTTCTCTCGAAGGTGTCGGCTGGATAGCGGCGGCGCCGTCGGCCGGCACCGTGCCGCCGGGTGGCAGTGCAGATGTGGTGGTCACGTTCGATGCGACCGGGCTTTTCGGGGGGGACTACAACGCCACCGTCCTGGTCGAAAGCAACGACCCTGTCACACCGGAAACACGAGTAGCCGCCCGTCTCCATGTGACGGGCGCACCGGACATCGCGCTGTCGGAGCCGGCACTCGATTACGGCGCGTGGTTCGTGGGATCCGTCGTCCCGGATACCATCGTCGTAACGAACATCGGAGCGATTACGCTCGTGGTGACGGGGCTTAGCCTGAGTAATTCCGAATACGTGACGGATACGTCCGGGTTCATCCTCGAAGCCGCGGAGAGCCGCGAGCTGATCGTGAGCTTCAGGCCTACGGTCGCAGGGACGCAACCGGGAACGCTGGCCATAAACAGCAACGACCCCGACAGGACCGTCGCCGTGGTGACACTATCCGCTGAGGGTCTGCCCACTCCCGGTGCGTTGGTGCGCCCGAAATCGGTGCGTGACAGACTGCGCACGGGATCCGCGGGAACGCGGAAACTCGTTATCCGCAACAAGGGCGATGCCGGCCTCGTGTGGAGCGTGCGGCTCGATTCGACCGCGGCGGCCCGGCGGCTCTACACGTTGGAGGCGCGCGTGACCGATACGGAAGCTCCCCGTGGTGAGGAGATGCCGCTGACGGGGACCGCTCCGGCCGAGCCGATTACGGCGCTGCTAGACGATTTGACCGGCGCAAGAATCCTGTGGGATCGCTCGCACGCGCAGACGTCACCGTCAGGCTGGTCGACGATCATGGATGACCTGATTACCCGTGGGGCCATCGTGAACGTGAATCTGGGGCCGTTCGACGCCGAGTTGCTTAACGAGCACAACATGTTGTGGGTGGTGGACGGCCTCGTGTCGTGGTCGAGCGACGAAATTGCCTTGGTTACCGACTGGGTGACGCGCGGCGGCGCGGTGTTGTTCGAGGCGGACGGGTCTAACGCCACGGTGAACCAGCTGCTGTCCGCCATGGCCGCGGGAATCGTATATGCACGGGGGGCTGCCGCCGCTGGTGCTACGACCAATATCTTCGCGAGTGAAATCACACGGGACGTGGGTGAGGTGACGATCAGCACCAGCGCGCTCGCGCTGCTGCGTGTCGTAACGTCACCGGCCCACCGTCTGGTCGATGATGTGTTCGACCGCGCCGTGGCCGCGTTCAGTACCGTGGGTCGCGGCAGGGTGGTGGCGCTTTCCGATGAACTGTTTCACAATTCTGTAATCGGCGCGTCGGACAACCGGCTCCTGGCCAACCACGTGGTCGGCTGGCTGGCCGCGCCCCTGCCGTGGTTGAACGTGAGCCCGGACTCCGGCACGACGCCTCCCGGCGGCCGGGACGAGCTTACCGTAACCTTCGACGCCGCCGGGCTCGCCGGCGGACGCTATGATGCC